>NZ_JBNNVU010000042.1:0-48309 GCF_050280705.1 Pseudomonas sp. NPDC089530
CAACAACTGCATCGACCGCGACATCGACCTGAAGATGGAGCGCACCAAGAATCGCGTGCTGGTCCAGGGCACCGCCCGGGCAGTCGCCGCGCCATTGGCGTTGAAGCATTCGATCCAGTCGTTGTCCTCGATGCCGGCGCGCTTGGCGTCGATTTCCGAGAGCCAGACGATGGGCCCGCCGCGGCTCAGGGTCAGCATCAGCAGGTTGTCGCTGTAGGTGCTGTGGATGCCCCACTTCTGGTGCGGGGTGATCCAGTTGAGGACGATTTCCGGGTGGCCGTTGGCGCGCTTGCCTTTCACCGCCGCGATGCTCCGGGTGTCCACCGGCGGCCGGTAGCTCATCAACTGCTCGCCGAACGCCTGCATCCACGGGTGGTCCTGGTAGAACTGCTGGCGGCCGGTGATGGTGCGCCACGGGATGTTCTCGTGGACGTTGGTGTAGCCGGCGTTGTAGCTGACGTGTTCGTCTTCCAGGCCCGACCAGGTCGGGCTGGAAATGATCTTGCGCGGCTGCGCCTGGATATCGCGGAAACGGATCGCCTCGTGGGCCTTGGGCAGCGCCAGGTGGCTGTGGTCGATGCCGGTGAACTCCGACAGCGCCGCCCAGGCCTTGACCGCCACGTGGCCGTTGGTTTCCGGGGCCAGGGACAGGATCACCTCGGCGGCGTCGATCGCGGTGTCGATCTTCGGCCGGCCCTGGCTGATGCCCTCGGCGCCCTCGCGGTAGTTCAGCTCGCCGAGGAACTGCACTTCCTTGTCGGTGTTCCAGTTGATGCCCTTGCCGCCGTTGCCGAGTTTTTCCAGCAGCGGACCGAGGGAGGTGAACTGCTTGTAGATGTTCGGGTAGTCGCGCTCGACGATTTGCAGGTTCGGCGCGTTCTTGCCCGGCTGCGGCACCTCGCCCGCGGTTTTCCAGTCGGTGCCGCCGAACGGCTGGGCCAGCTCGCCGACGCTGTCATGCATCAGCGGTACGGTGACCAGGTCCTGCTCCACCCCCAGGTGCCCGACCGCCATCTGCGAGAACGCCTTGGCGATGCCCTTGTAGATCTCCCAGTCGGAACGGGATTCCCAGGCCGGGTCGATGGCCGCCGACAGCGGGTGGATGAAGGGGTGCATGTCCGAGGTGTTCATGTCGTCCTTCTCGTACCAGGTGGCGGTCGGCAGGACGATGTCGGAGTAGACGCAGGTCGAGGACATGCGGAAGTCCAGGGTGGTCACCAGGTCGAGCTTGCCGATGGCGCCCTGCTCCACCCATTCGGCTTCTTTCGGCTTGCAGTCGCCGGCCTGGCCGATGTCTTCGTTCATCACCCCGTTACGGGTGCCGAGCAGGTACTTGAGCATGTACTCGTGGCCCTTGCCCGAGGAGCCCAGCAGGTTGGAACGCCAGATGAACATGTTGCGCGGGAAGTTCTGCGGGCTGTCCGGCTGTTCGCAGGCAAAGCGCAGCGAACCTTCGTGCAGCGACTTGACCACGTAGTCCCTGGGCGCCATGCCGGCCGCCGCGGCGTCACGGGCGATGTGCAGCGGATTGCGGTTGAGCTGCGGCGCGCTGGGCAGCCAGCCGGCGCGTTCGGCGCGGATGTTGTAGTCCAGTGCGTGCTCGGGGAACTGGCTCTTGTCGGCCAGCGGCGAGAGCATCTCGTGCATGTTCATCTTCTCGTGGCGCCACTGCGAACTGTGGGCGTAGAAGAAGCTGGTGCCGTTCATCTGCCGTGGCGGACGGCTCCAGTCCAGGCCGAAGGCCAGGGGCAGCCAGCCGCATTGCGGGCGCAGTTTTTCCTGGCCCACGTAGTGCGCCCAACCGCCGCCGGTCTGGCCCACGCAACCGCAAAGCATGAGCATGTTGATCAGCCCGCGGTAGTTCATGTCCATGTGGTACCAGTGGTTCATCGCCGCGCCGACGATGATCATCGAGCGGCCGCGGGTCTTGTCGGCGTTGTCGGCGAACTCCCGGGCGATCTGGATGGCTTTTTCGCGGCTGACGCCGGTGATTTGCTCCTGCCAGGCCGGGGTGCCGGGCACGCTGGCGTCGTCGTAGTCCTTGGCCACGTTGGCGCCGCCCAGGCCGCGGTCGATGGCCAGGTTGGCCGCCGACAGGTCGTACACCGTGGCCACTTTGGCCTGGCTGCCGTCGGCCAGGGTCAGGCTGCGCACCGGCACCCGGCGGAACTGCACGGCATCGCCGGCCACGTGCTCGAAGTGCTCCTGGCTCTCGCCGGCGAAGTACGGGAAGGCCACTTCGGCGACGTCGCCGCCGATCAGGCTCAGGCTCAGGTCGATCTCGCGACCTTCGCCGCCCTCACGGGCGAGGATGTTCCACTTGCCCTGCTCGCCCCAGCGATAGCCGATGGAGCCCTGGGGCGACACCAGCTCGCCGTCGGCGTCGAGGGCGATGGTTTTCCATTCCGGGTTGTTGTCCTGGCCCAGGTTGCCGGCCAGGTCCGAGGCGCGCAGGAAGCGGTCGGGCTGGTAGCCGGCGCCCGGCGCGGTGCCGAGCATGGGCTTGAGCAGCACCAGTACCGGCAGGTCGGTGTAGCGCTTGGCGTAGTCGGTGAAATAGGCGCTCGGCCGCTCGAGGTGGAACTCCTTGAAGATCACATGGTTGAAGGCCTGGGCCAGGGCCGCGTCGGTGCCCTGCTTGGGGTTGAGCCACAGGTCGGTGAGCTTGGCCACTTCCGAATAGTCGGGGGTGATGGCCACGGTCTTGGTGCCCTTGTAGCGCACCTCGGTGAAGAAATGTGCGTCCGGGGTGCGGGTCTGCGGAACGTTGGAACCCCAGGCGATGATGTAGTTGGAGTTGTACCAGTCGGCCGACTCCGGCACGTCGGTCTGCTCGCCCCAGACCATCGGCGAGGCCGGCGGCAGGTCGCAGTACCAGTCGTAGAAGCTCAGGCAGGCACCACCGATCAGCGACAGGTAGCGGGCACCGGCGGCGTAGCTGACCATCGACATGGCCGGGATCGGCGAGAAGCCCACCACCCGGTCAGGGCCGTACTGCTTGACGGTGTAGACGTTGGCCGCGGCGATGATCTCGTTGACTTCCTCCCAGCTGGAACGGATGAAGCCGCCCATGCCGCGCTTGCTCTTGTAGGACTCGGCCTTGGCCGGGTTCTCGACGATGCTGGCCCAGGCGTCCACCGGCGCCAGCTGCAGGCGCGCCTCGCGCCACAGCTTGAGCAGCGGCTTGCGCACCTTGGGGTATTTCAGGCGGTTGGCGCTGTAGATGTACCAGCTGTAGCTGGCGCCCCGGGGGCAGCCCCGCGGCTCGTGGTTGGGCAGGTCGTTGCGGGTGCGCGGGTAGTCGGTCTGCTGGGTTTCCCAGGTGATCAGGCCGTTCTTCACGTAGATCTTCCACGAGCAGGAACCGGTGCAGTTCACCCCGTGGGTGGAGCGCACGATCTTGTCGTACTGCCAGCGCGAGCGGTAGACGTTCTCCCAGTCGCGGGACTCCTTGCGGGTCTCCCCGTGGCCCTCGGCGAATTCGCTTTGCTTGCGGTTGAAAAACCGCAGTTGATCCAACAAATGACTCATGGTGCTTTCCTCTCAGGCTTGCCGCGGGGTTCTGTGCCCCGCCGGGCAAGGTTTGGATTCGGGTGGTGTCAGCAGGGAGTCGCCGCGCCTTTGCGCGCGTACCACCACCAGGTCACCAGGATGCAGCTCAGGTAGAAGCCGACGAACAGGTAGAAGGCCATCTGCGGGCCGCCGGTCAGGGCCATCGAGGTGCCAAAGGATTTGGGGATGAAGAACGCGCCGAAGGCGCCCATGGCCGAGCTGAAGCCCAGGACCGCGGCCGACTCCTTGCCGGCGTTCTTCAGCGCCTGCTCGCGGGCCGCGGCGCCTTGTCCGGCGGCGGCTTTTTCATGCAGGGTGCGGAAGATCACCGGGATCATGCGGAAGGTCGAACCGTTGCCGATGCCGGTGGTGATGAACAGCAGCATGAACAGCCCGAGGAAACCGTAGAAGTTGCCGCTCTGGCCTGGCTGCGGGAGGAACGCCAGCACGCCGAACACCATCGCGATCATCAGCACGAAGTTCCACAGGGTCACCCGCGCGCCGCCCAGCTTGTCCGCCATCCAGCCGCCCAGCGGCCGCACCAGGGCCCCCACCAGCGGGCCGAGGAAAGCGAAGGCCAAGGCGTTGACCTGGGGGAACGCGGTCTTGATCAGCAGCGGAAAGGCCGCCGAGAAGCCGATGAACGAACCGAAGGTGGCCAGGTACAGCCAGCACATCAGCCAGTTGTGCTTGCGCTTGAAGATCACCGCCTGCTCGCTGAACGAGGCCTTGGCGCTGGACAGGTCGTTCATGCCGAACCAGGCCAGCAGGGTCACCGCGATAATGAACGGCACCCAGAGGAAGCCGGCGTTCTGCAGCCACAGCTGGCTGCCGTCGGCCAGTTCCTGGGGTTTGCCGCCGAGCCAGCCGAACAGGCCGAAGGTGATCACCAGCGGCACGCAGAACTGCATCACCGAGACCCCGAGGTTGCCCAGCCCGGCATTCAGGCCCAGGGCCGTGCCCTGCTGCGACTTGGGGTAGAAGAAACTGATGTTGGACATGCTCGAGGCGAAGTTGCCGCCGCCGAAGCCGCAGAGCAGCGCGATCAGCACGAACACGCTGTAGGGGGTGCTGGGGTCCTGCACGGCAAAGCCCATCCACAGCGACGGCAGCAACAGCGAGGCGGTGCTCAGGGCGGTCCAGCGCCGGCCGCCGAAGATCGGCACCATGAACGAGTAGAACACCCGCAGGGTCGCCCCCGAGAGCCCCGGCAGGGCCGCCAGCCAGAACAGCTGGTCGGTGCTGAAGCTGAAGCCGATGGCGTTCAGACGCACGATCACCGTGCTCCACACCATCCACACGGCAAAGGCCAACAGCAGCGCGGGAATCGAGATCCACAGGTTGCGGGTCGCCGTCTTTTTGCCGCTGCGCCCCCAGAACGCGGGGTCCTCCGGGCGCCAGTCATGAATCACCGGGCCTTTGTCAGGCATGTTAAGAACCGACATGGTCTTCTCCTTGGGCAATGCTGGAAAACGGGTACGAAGGGGCCGGCTGCGGTCTGCCCAGCAGCGGGCGCTTGCGGATTTCGCTGAGGTACATCCAGGCGAGCGACACCCAGACCACGCCGTACATCAACATGAAGCAGGAAGAGCGCACGCCGGTGAGGTCCACCAGGGCGCCGAACAGGATCGGCAGCACGAAGCCGCCCAGGCCGCCGGCGAGGCCGACGATGCCGGACACCGCCCCCATGTTCTGCGGGTAGTCGTTGGCGATGTACTTGAACACCGAGGCCTTGCCGAAGGCGAAGGCGATGCCCATGACGAACAGCAGCACGGTGAACAGCGCAGGATTCAGGCCGATGTGCAAATCCAGGCTGCCGTCGACGGTGCGCACTTGCAGTTGGGTCTGCGGGTAGGACAGCAGGAACAGGCAGATCCAGCTGACCCAGAGCACCCACCAGGTGACGCTCTGGGCGCCCCAGCGGTCCGACATCCAGCCGCCGACCGCGCGCAGCACGCCGCCCGGCAGGGAGAAGCAGGCGGCCAGCAGCGCGGCGCTCTGCAGGCTGAAACCGTATTCCTGGACGTAGTACTGGGTCATCCACAGCGCCAGGGCCACGTAGCCGCCGAAGACGATCGAGTAGTACTGGCAGTAGCGCCACACCGCCGGCTCCTTTAGCGCGCTCAGATGCTGGCGCAGGCTGGCGCCCGAGGCGCTGCGGTGGGCCTTGTTGTCGGTGGTGAAGAACCAGAACAGCAGCGCGGTGACGAACAGGATCGCGCTGAAGGCTTTCGGCACCAGCTGCCAGCTGCCGGCCGCGATCAGCGCCGGGGCGAGGAACTTGGTCAGCGCCGCCCCCGCGTTGCCGGCGCCGAAGATGCCCATGGCGAAACCCTGGTTGTCCGGGTCGAACCACTTGGCCACGTAGGCGATGCCCACCGAGAACGAGCCGCCGGCCAGGCCGACGAACAGGCCCAGGACCAGGAACTGCCAGTAGGCGGTGGCGTGGCTGATCAGGTACAGCGGCAGCACGCAGCTGAGCATCAGCACGAAGAACACGCTGCGCCCGCCGAAGCGGTCGGTCAAAAGGCCCAGGGGCAGGCGCGCCAGGGAGCCGGTGAGCACCGGAGTCGCGGCCAGCAGGCCGAACTGGGTTTCGTTGAGCGCCAGCAGCGTCTTGATCGGCACCCCGAGCACCGCGAACATCATCCAGACCATGAAGCACATGGTGAAGGCCAGCGTACTCATACCCAGCACCAGGCCTTGTCGCATACGCGGTTGGGTCATCTCGCTCTCCAGTCAGTCGTTCATGGCCGCAGACTAGAGAGGGCAACCCCGCAAAAACTTGACCCGGATCAAGGAAGCCCGGGGCCCCGTGGCCCTATGCTTACCTCGCCTACCTCCAACGAGGTAGTCTCGAAAAACCTCAGAACCCTTTGTTTATCAGGCTCTTGCCTTCGCCCGGCGTAGCCGCCCGGCGGATTCGATGAACAAAAACTCTTTAGAGGTAGAACGCCAGGGACCGGCGGCAAAACAGCGTCAACCATCCCCGGAGCGTTCCCCCCATGTCCGTTTTCCCGCTGTCCGCTCCCGGCTTGCGCCCATGATCCGCTGGCTGCGCAGTTCCCTGCCCGCCCGCGCCGGCCTGGCGGTGATCCTGATCGCCGTCCTGGCCCTGGCCAGTTCCCTGAGCGCCGGGCTGATCGCCTGGTTCAGCCAGGGCGACGCCGCGGCCATCAATACCGCAGGCTCGGTGCGCATGGAGACCTACCACCTGAGCTGGAAGCTGGCGGCGGGCGCCAGCGCCGAAGAACTGACCCACATCACCCAGAGCCTGCAACAGCGCCTCGACAGCCAGTCCCTCAGGGCGGTGCTGGAAGACGGCGCCGACCCCGACCTGCTGGGCAGCTACCAACAGATCCGCCAGCGCTGGAACGACGAACTGCAGCCGGCCCTGGAGCGCGGGGATGGCGCCACGTTCCAGGCCCTGGCCCTGCCCTTCGTCGAACAACTGAACCAGTTCGTCAGCCTGCTGCAACGCCAGAGCGAACATAAGCAGACCTGGCAACAGCTGATCCAGGGCGCGGCGCTGTTCACCACCCTGTTCGTCCTGCTGCTGGGCTTGTACGAACTGCAGTACAGCGTGGTCAGCCCGCTGCAGGAACTGGTGGAGGCCACCCAGCGTTTTCGCCGGGGCGACTTCCAGGCCCGGGTCAACCACCAGTCTGCGGACGAACTGGGCCAACTGGCCACCAGCTTCAACGCCATGGCCGAGACCATCGAGCAGTCCCATCGCACCCTGGAGACCCTGGTCCGGCAAAAGACCCTGAACCTGCAACAGGCCAATGCCGCCCTGGAGCTGCTGTACCAGAGCAGCCGCAGCCTGGCCACGCGCCTGGCCAACGCCGAAGGCCTGGACGAGTTGATCCGGCGCTTCCAGCAACGCCTGCCGGGGCTGCGCCTGTCGCTGTGCCTGCAAGGCCAGTTGCAGGCCCCGGCCCAGCAACTGATCGCCCTGCACGGCGCCGACAGCCGCGAGGTCTGCGCCGTCAGCGACTGCGCCGGCTGCCAGCGGCACCAGCAGAACAGCCGCCAGAGCTTCAGCATCAGCAACCAGGGCAGCGAGCTGGGCGAACTCAAGGCGCACTTCGTCGACGGCCACGCCCCGCAAGCCTGGGAAACCGAACTGATCCAGGCCCTGGCCAACCTGATCGGCACCTCGCTGTCGCTCAAGCGCCAGCGCGAGCAGGACCATCGCCTGGTGCTGCTCGAAGAACGCGCGATCATCGCCCGGGAGCTGCACGACTCCCTGGCCCAGGCCCTGTCCTATATGAAGCTGCAGGTCAGCCGCATGCAGACCCTGATGCGCCGCGGCGAACCGGTGGCGACCCTGGAACCGGTCACCGCCGAACTGCGCGAGGGGGTGAACAACGCCTACCGCCAGTTGCGCGAGCTGCTGACCACCTTTCGCCTGCAGATCCACGACGCCGGGCTGGTGCAGGAACTCAAGGCCACCGCCGACGAGTTCTCGCGTCGCGGCGACTTCCAGGTGCACCTGCACCTGGACAGCCTGGCCTTCGAACTCTCGGCCAGCGAGCAGATCCACCTGCTGCAGATCACCCGCGAGGCGCTCTCCAACTGCCTGCGCCACGCCCACGCGGAAAACGTCTGGCTGCAACTGCGCCAGCATGGCGAAAGCGTGCGCCTGTCGATCGAAGACGACGGCCGCGGCTTCAGCGACGAGCACGCCACCGGCGGCAACCAGCGCGAGCACCACGGCCTGACCATCATGGATGAGCGGGCCCGCAGCCTGCGCGGCCAGTTGCAGATTTTCTCCAGGACGCCCCAGGGCACCCGGGTACAGATGGAATTTCGCCCGGAGTTTCTCGGGCTCCCCACCGAAGGTAGCGTCACATGAACCCCTGCTCCCCCTACCGGATCCTGCTGGTCGACGACCATCCGATGATGCGGCGCGGCATCCGCCAGATGCTCGAGCTCGAAGACGACTTGCAAATCGTCGGCGAAGCCGGCCACGGCGAAGAAGCCCTGGAACTGATCGACCCCTTGCAGCCGGACCTAGTGCTGCTCGACAACAACATGCCGCAACTCAACGGCATCGAGACCCTGCGCCGCCTGCGGGCCATGGGCTACGCCGGCAAGGTGCTGCTGTTCACCGTGTCCGACGCCGAAGACGACATCCGCGACGCCCTGCGCCTGGACGCCGACGGCTACCTGCTCAAGGACATGGAGCCGGAGCTGCTGATCCAGTACCTGCGCGATGCCCTGGGCGGCGCCCTGGTGATCAGCCCGGGGCTGACCCGGGTCATGGCCCAGGCCCTGCGCTCGCCGCCGCGCCAGGCGGAAGTGGAACTGACCGAACGCGAACGCCAGGTGCTCAAGACCATCGCCGGCGGCTACAGCAACAAGGTCATCGGCCACAAGCTGGGCATCACCGAAGGCACGGTGAAGGTGCATGTGAAGAACCTGCTGCACAAGCTCGGCCTGCGCTCGCGGGTCGAGGCCGCCGTGTGGGCCCTGGAGCACCTGCGCAACGCCGGCTGAACCGCGCCCCGGCCCTTCTGCCCCGCCCGCCTCTTTCGCCCCTGCCCCTTTGGAGGTAGGCCGGCGGAGGCATAGGCCCTGGCCGCCCCGGGCTCTACCATGGCCGGCAGCGGAGGTACGCCATGTTGACCCACCCTTCCATCGTGCTGTTCTTGCGTCGCCATCACCTGTTCAGCCAGTTGCCGGACCAGGTCTTCGAAGAAGTCTGCGCCCAGGCCCTGCTCAAGCGCCTGGACAGCCACGGCACCCTGCTGCACCAGGGCGATCCGGCCAAGCGCTTTTTCCTGCTGGTCAGCGGCCAGGTCAAGCTGTACCGCATCACCGGCGAAGGCCAGGAGAACCTGGTGGAGATCATCCAGCCCGGGCAGACCTTCGCCGAGGCCCTGCTGTTCAGCCAGGCGCGCTGCTACCCGGTGAACGCCACCGCCCTCAAAGACAGCGTGCTGATCAGCATCGACGGCAACCACTACCGCCACGCCCTGGAAGACCAGCCCCAGGTGTGCCTGGCGATCCTGGCCAGCCTGAGCATGCACCTGCATCAGCGCCTCAGGGACATCGACACCCTGACCCTGGGCAGCGCCAGCCGGCGGGTGATCAACTACCTGTTGCAGGAGCGCGACCCCCACAGCGGCGAGGTGGTGCTGCAGGTGTCCAAGCGCCTGGTGGCGTCGAAGCTGGGCATCCAGCCGGAAACCTTCTCGCGCATCCTCCACCGCCTGATGGACCACGGCCTGATCGCCATGCAGCGCCGCACCATCCAGATCCACGGCCCGGACGAACTGGCCGCCTACCAGGACTGACACGGCGCCCCCCCTGTAGGAGCGCAGCTTGCGCGCGATGAACCTGAGGGCCACGCGGGGTGTCAGGCTGCACGCGTCATCGTTGACGACCATCGCGCGCAAGCTGCGCTCCTACAGGGGATAGCGCTACATATAGAGGCCGGAGCCGCACCTACAGAACACTACCCGGCGGCTCCTGCCTCACCCCGCCGCCAGCCCCTTCCCCGCCCGCTCCAGGTTGCGCCACAGCCAGGCCGGCAACACCTCGGGGTCGAGACTGTCGATCAGGTTCTTCAGGGTCAGGCCCAGTTCGGTGTCGCCCTCGATCACCAGGCGCCGGCGGAAGAACAGCGTGTCCGGGTCTTCCTGGCGGCTGGCCAGCAGCAGGAACTCGCGCCAGTTGCCGCTGATGGTCACATCGGCCCGGGCCCGCTGGGCGACCTGCAGGCCGTCGCGGTCGCGGGTCACGTACCAGGCCAGGCCCAGGTCGCGGATGCGCAGGCACAGCCAGCGCCGGCGCAGCAGGTCGAACTCGCCGGCGCGCAGCGGCTCGGCCAGGCAGCGGTTGAGCCCCTGTTGCAGGACCAGGCGCTGCAGGCCGAACGGTACCCGCCGTAACAACGGCAGCACCCGGTCGGCGCCCTGCAACAGCCATGGCTGGCGGGACGCTCTGTTCTTGGTGTTTTCATTCAGCACAGGCCGGCCTCCTCGACGCGCAGCATCCCGGCCTGGCCATGCCAGTAGCCGTTGCAGCCTTCGACGTACAGGGGCGGCGTCGCACCCTGGCGCACCCGCTGATAGGCCTCGATCACCTCGGCCATGCCCTGGGCCCGCGGGCTCAGGCGCAGCAGGTCGGCGCCGCAGGCCACCAGCCCGGCATAGTCCGCCAGCAGGTTGGTGACCTCGGCGGACATCGTCTGGATGCCGTTGAGGGTGAACAGCGGCTGGCCTTCCTGGCTGGTCAGCGCCAGCCCGTCGGGGTACTGGATGCAGCAGAACTGACAATCGTCCTTGGGCCGGTTCTGTGCCCGGGCGGTGAAGCAGCGCGCGGAATAGGCCAGCGGCAGATGACCGTAGGCGAACACCTCGACCTCGGGCAGCGCATGCCCCAGCTCGCGCACCTGATCCAGCACCGCGCGGATCAGGCTCGCCGAACATTCCACCGGCGGCACCCAGCGGATCATCCCGCACGCCTGCAACTGGGACAGGGCCTGGCCGTTGTAGAGATTGAGCGCCGGCCCGCCCACGAACGGCAGGTGGCGCTCGGCGAGGAATTGCACCGCGCCCATGTCGTTGGCCTCCACCAGCAGCTCGCCGTTGTCGCACAGGCGGCGCAGGCTCGACAGCTCGGACGCGGCCTCGATCAGGGTCAGGCTCGACAGCACGATCTGCGCCTGGGTGCAGCCTTGCAGCTCGCGGCCCAGGCCCAGCCAATGATCCAGGGACAGCGCCCGGCGTTTGGAACACACAGTTTCCCCCAGGTAGATCACATCCAGGGGCAAAGCCGACATCTCGGAATAAAATCGCCCCAATTGTTCCTTGTCCCAGTAGAACAGGACGGGGCCCAGGCTGAGCTTCATGGCTGACTCCTCATTGCCAGGATCGGTGATAGGCGCCCAGGGTGGTCTGGCTGCCTTCGGACAGGCCGGCCAGCACCTGGCGCCACTGGTCCTTGACCGCGAACGTCGCGGGCGCGGCGCGATGGGCGTCCAGCGCCGCGCGCCAGACCCGGGTGACCTGCTCGACATAGGCCGGGCTGCGCTGGCGGCCTTCGATCTTCACTGCCTCGACGCCGATGGCCGCCAGCTCCGGCAACAGGTCCAGGGTGTCGAGGCTGGTGGGTTCCTCCAGGGCATGGAAACGCTGGCCCTCCACCAGGAACCGGCCCTTGCACAGGGTCGGATAGCCAGCGGCCTCGTCCGGGGTGTAGCGGTCGATCAGCACTTCGCCGAGGCGCGCGCTCAGGCCCTCGGCGTCCTCGCTCCAGCGCACCGCCTTGGCCGGCGAGCAGACGCCGCACAGGTTCGGCGACTCGCCGGTGATATAGGACGACAGGTGGCAACGGCCCTCGGCCATGATGCACAGGCTGCCGAAGGCGAACACCTCGATGGGCACCGTACTGCTGGCCGCCACCTGGCGCACCTGGGCCAGGGACAGCACCCGCGGCAGCACCGCGCGGCGGATGTTGTAGTGCTGGGCGTAGAACGCCAGGGCGCTGGCGTTGGTGGCCGAGCCCTGTACCGACAGGTGCAGGTTCAGTTGCGGATGGCGCTGGCTGGCATACCCGAGCACCCCGGGGTCGGCGGCGATCAGGGCGTCGACCCCGTGGTCGGCGGCGCGGTCCACCGCCCGCTGCCAGCGCGCCCAGCCCTGGGGTTGGGGGTAGGTGTTGACCGCGACATAGAGTTTGCGCTGGTGCTGGCGGATGTGCGCGACCGCCGCGTCGAACTGCTTGTCGTCCATATTCAGGCCGGCGAAATGCCGGGCGTTGGTGTCGTCGCGAAAGCCGACGTAGACGGCATCGGCGCCTTGGCGCACCGCCGCTTTCAGCGCAGGCAGGTTGCCTGCCGGGCAGACCAGTTGCATGGGTGATCCTCATCAAAGAACCCGTTTGGGCGGCGCGTGCGCGGGGTATCGCCAGCAGGTCCGTAGCGCTGGAAAAAAAGCCGTCGCCAGTCTAGCCAGACCGGCCGCCACGGCCTTGATCGCAATCAATTGCGCTCATTGCATCAGTTCGGCGAACGACAGGAACGGCACCGGGTCCCCCGGGCGCAGCTGGCGCTCGCATTCCACCAGCGCCAGGCCATCGGCCCAGCAGGCCGCGCTGAGCATCGCCGAGCTCTGCTGCGGGTGCAGTTGCACCCGGGCCTGCCCCGCGGCATCGAGTTCCAGGCGCGCCCGCAGGTACTGCCGGCGCCGGTTGCGCTGCGCCCATTCGAAGTCCGCGGGCAGCGCCACCGGCCGTGGCAGCACCTCGCTCACGCCCTGGGCCCGGAGCAGGAACGGCCGCACCACCACCAGCGCGGTCACCAGCGCCGCCGAGGGGTTGCCCGGCAGGCCGAGCCAGGGTTTGCCGGCCACTTCGCCAAAGGCCAGGGGCTTGCCCGGCTGGATCGCCAGGCGCCAGAAATCCACATGGCCGAGTTCCTCGATGGCCTGCTTGAGGTGGTCCTCCTCGCCGACCGAGACGCCGCCCGAGGTCAGCAACAGGTCGCACTCCGACGAAGCCAGGCTCAGGGCGTGCTGGCTGGCCGCCAGTTCGTCGGCCATGACCCCGTAGTCGTGCACTTCGACGCCCCAGCCGCGCAGCAGCGCGGACAGGCAGTAGCGATTGCTGTTGTAGATCTGCCCCGGCGCCAGGGGCTGGCCGGGCTCGCGCAACTCGTCGCCGCTGCTCAGCAGGCACACCCGCAGCGGCCGATAGACCTCGACCCGGGCGATCCCGGCGGCGGCCAGCAATCCCAGCTCCTGGGCCCGCAGGCGCTGGCCGGCCTTGAGCAACCGCTGGCCGCATTGCACCTCTTCGCCCTGCTGGCGCACGTGCTCGCCGGGGCTCGCCTGGGGTAGCCAGACATGCTCGCCCTCGACCCGGCAGTTTTCCTGGGGCGCCACGGTGTCGGCCCCGGGTGGCAGGGGCGCGCCGGTGAAGATGCGCACCGCCTGCCCTGCCGCCAGGGGTCGGTCCGCCGCCTGCCCGGCGGCGATCCGTCCCGCCAGCGTCAGGCGGCCACCTGCGGGGGGCAGGTCGGCGGCGCGGAAGGCGTAACCGTCCATGGCGCTGTTGTCCCAGCCGGGCAGGTTCAACGGCGCCTGCACATCCGCCGCCAGTACCCGGCCCAGGGCCTGCTCCAGGGCAATGTCTTGCACCGCCGGTGGGGGCGGCACCTGGTCCAGCAAATGGGCGATGGCCTGTTCCACCGGGATCAGTTGGCCGCCGTCGCAGCCACAGCCGCTCACGGGCGCACCCCGCAGGCCTCGATGCTCTGCTGCGCCTGGGGTTTCAGATGAGGGGCGAAATTGCATGGGCCGGTGCGGCTGTCCAGCTGTTCGCCGAGTATCCGGTTCCAGGCGGTACGACAGGCTCCCGGGGAGCCCGGCACGCAGCACACCAGCACGCCGTTGCTGACCCCGGCCAGGGCCCGGGACTGCAGGCTGGACATGCCGATTTCCTCCAGGGACACCTGGCGGAACAGCTCGCCGAAACCTTCCACATGCTTGTCCAGCAGCGGCAGCACCGCCTGGGGCGTGTTGTCCCGCGCGGTGAAGCCGGTGCCGCCGGTCATCAGCACCACCTGCACCTCGGGGTCGGCGATCCACTGCGAGACCCGGGCGCGGATCTGGTAGATGTCGTCCCGCACCAGGCCGCGGTCGATCAGCACATGCCCGGCGGTTTGCAGCAGGTCGCCGAGGGTCTGCCCCGAGGTGTCGGTTTCCAGGGTTCGCGTATCGCTGATGGTCAGCACGGCGATGTTCAGGGGTTGAAACGTGCGTTGCGTCAGATGGGCCATATCCAAGCCTTCCCGTGAATGAGGACTGGCCCCAGCCTGAACCGAAACCGCCGACGAACCTATTCCTCCAAGGAGGTACCTCGACGGTGCGACAGCCCTCAGGGCGCCAGCCGGCCGTGGCGCCAGGCGCCAGCGTGCAGGCGGTAATCCAGGCGGTCGTGCAGACGATCGCTACGCCCTTGCCAGAACTCCAGGCGCTCCGGGCGCAGGCAGTAGCCGCCCCAGTGTTCCGGGCGCGGCACTGGCTGGCCGTCGAAGCGGCTGGTGACGCTGGCCAGCAGCGATTCCAGCTGCAATCGGTTGGCCAGCGGCTGGCTCTGTGGCGAGGCCCAGGCACCGAGGCGGCTGGCCAGGGAGCGGGAATCGAAATACACGTCCGACAGCCGCGGTTCGAGCGGTGCTACCGGCCCTTCGATGCGCACCTGGCGCTCCAGGGCCGGCCAGAAGAAGGTCATGGCGGCGTGGGGATTGGCCGCCAGTTCCTGGCCCTTGGCGCTCTGGTAGTTGCCGAAGAAGGTGAAGCCCTCGTCGCTCAAGCCCTTGAGCAACAGCACCCGGCAATGGGGCCGGCCCTGGGCGTCGACCGTGGCCAGGCACATGCTGTTGGCCTCCACCGGCGCCTGCTCGGTGTCCCGGGCCTGTTGCAGCCACTGGCGGAACAGCGCCAGCGGATCGTCCGGCACGGCCTCGTCGGCCAAACCATCGCGGCAGTAATTACGGCGCATCTGAGCCAGGGAAAGCGGCATGGGGGTGATCTCCATCGGGGGTTTCGCGCAGTCTGCGAGGCAAAACAGCACATGGCCTTGATCGCCATCAATCTCCGCCCCTGTAGCCCTGTAGCCGCTGTCGAGCGCCAGCGAGGCTGCGAACGGCAACGCAGTTGCCGCAAAACCTGCATCCGCGATCCGCCTGGAAAACCGCGTCGTCCGGTTTACGACGGCTACGCCGTCGATCGCAGCCTCGCCAGGGCTCGGCAGCGGCTACAGGAATCGCGGCGCCTGTGTAGCCGCTGTCGAGCGCCAGCGAGGCTGCGAACGGCAACGCAGTTGCCGCAAGACCTGGGTCCGCGATCGGCCTGGAAAAACCCGTCGGCTGGTTTGCGACGGCTACGCCGTCGATCGCAGCCTCGCTAGCGCTCGACAGCGGCTACAAGGTTGCGCATGGCTCCAGCCTTGCGTACCCCCGCCCGCTATTTGAGGCGCAGCCGTCGGGCCAGTTTGTGCAGGTTGCTGGGGTCGACCTCCAGCAGCCGGGCGGCGCGGGCCCAGTTGTCGCGGCAGCGGCTCAGGGCCAGGCGGATCTTCTGCCGCTGGCAGTCGTCGACCGCCGCGCTCAGGGGCTGGAACGGTCCTTCGTCGTCCAGCGGCGGCTGCGCTCCGAGCGGCTGCGCGGCCTTGACCGTGCTGTCCAGGTCGAGCACGTCCGGCTCCAGGCTCAGGATCTGGCTGCGACCGCCGCCGCGGCTGAGCTGCTTCAGTGCGGCGCGGCTGATCACATGCTCCAGCTCCCGCACATTGCCCGGCCAGGGATACGCCAGCAGCGCCCGTTCGGCCTCCGGCGACAGGCGCAGACCGCGCAGGCCAAGGCGGGTGCGGTTCAGTTCGAGGAAATGCCCGGCCAGCATCAACACATCGGGGCCACGTTCGCGCAGCGCGGGGATCGGCACCGGGTACACCGACAGCCGGTGGTACAGGTCGGCGCGGAACAGCCCGTCGCGAATGCTGTCCGGCAGGTGGCGGTTGGTGGCGGCGATGATGCGCACATCCACATGCAGCGGCTTGTCCGCCCCCAGGCGCTGGATCTCGCCGTTCTGCAGGGTGCGCAGCAACTTGGCCTGCACGCTCAAGGGCAGCTCGCCGACCTCGTCGAGAAACAGCGTGCCGCCGTTGGCCGCGTCGAAGCGCCCGGCGCGGTCGCAGGTGGCGCCGGAAAACGCGCCTTTGACGTGGCCGAACAGCTCGCTCTCGGCCAGGGACTCCGGCAAGGCCGCGCAGTTGACCTGCACCAGGGGTTTGTGGGCGCGCCGGGACAGCCGGTGCAGGCGCCGCGCGAACAGCTCCTTGCCGACCCCGGTTTCCCCCAGCAGCAACACCGGCAACTCGGAGTCGGCGAGCACGTCCAGCTCGTTGAGCAACTGATGCATCGCCTCGCTCTGGCCGAGGATCTCGCCCTCTTCCACCGGCATGCGCAGATCCTGCGGGTCGCTGCGGGACAGGCGCAGGCTGCGGTTTTCCTGCTCCAGGCGGGTGACCCGCACGGCGGCCTCGATCTGCAGGCTGCAACGCTTGAGCTCGTCCCGGGCCTGGCCGTCGAAGGTCCCGGCCTGCAACGCGTCAAGGGTGATGGCGCCCCACACCCGCCCTTCCACATACAGGCTCACGCCCATGCAGTCGTGCACCGCCAGGGGTTCGCTGACCGGGTTGTCGAGCAGCCCGTCATAGGGGTCGGGCAGGCGGCTGTCGGGCTCGAACCAGGTGGGCTCGCGGGAGGCCATGATCGCCGCCAGGCGCGGGTGCTGGGCGATCACGAAGCGCCGTCCCAGGGCCTCGTGCACCAGGCCCACGGTCGCCACCGGCCGCAGGCTGTCGTCGTCCAGGCGCAGCAGGCCCACGGCCCCGGCCTTGAAATATTCCCGCAAGGTCTGCACCAGGCGCTGCAAGCGCACGGCATTGGGCAACTCGACAATCAGATCGGCCGCCAGACTTTCACGCAACATGGTAGTCATCACCCTTACTGGTGGAATCGACCCTGGAAATTCCGGGTCATTCGCACCACGTCAAAAAATTAGTCCATTATTTTCAAACAGTTACATATGGCATGCCGGATGCAACGCGCCAGGGGAACCGTTGCTACTTCCAATAAGGAAACCCCTGATGAGCACCACACTCCTGGAACCCACCTCCCGCCAACTCGACACCTCCCCACAAGCCCTGCTGGACCGCAGCCTCGGCCAACTGGCCTGCGACATCCCCGGCGCCACCCGGGTGTTTCATGAGTTCAACCTGGACTTCTGCTGCGGCGGGCAGAAGACCCTGCGCGACGCGGCCCTGGGCAAACGGCTCGACCCCGCGCCGATCGCCCAGGCCCTGCACCAGTTGCAAGACAGCGCCGCGCCGCAACACGACTGGCGCGCCGAACCCGGCGCGGCGCTGATCGCCCATATCCTCGCCCGCTACCACGCTCGCCACCGCGAGCAACTGCCGGAACTGATCCGCCTGGCCTGCCGCGTGGAGCAGGTGCACGGCGCCCGTGACAGCTGCCCCAACGGTCTGGCCGACCACCTGCGAGACATGCAACAGGAACTCGAAGGCCACATGCTCAAGGAAGAACAGGTGCTGTTCCCGATGCTGCAACAGGGTCTGGGCCACCGGGCGGCGCCGCCGATCCATGTGCTGCGCCTGGAGCACGATCAACATGGCGAGGCCCTGGAGAAGCTGCTGGTACTGACCGACCACATCACCCCGCCCGCCAACGCCTGCAACACCTGGCGCGCGCTGTATCGCGGCCTGCGGGAATTCCATGACGACCTGATGCAGCACATCCACCTGGAAAACAACGTCCTGTTCGTCAATGCCCTGAACGCTTGATCCCCGCCCTTGCGTGCCAGCCCGGTGGCTGGCACGCCCCTTCAGCCGTGCCAATAGAACATCGCCTTGGCCAGGACCACGATCAGCAGCATGTGCCCCAGCACGCTGCGGCGGATCCAGCAGGCCCGGCGCTCCGTCAGCCGCAGGGTCTTGAGCCAGTACGCCAGCAACAGGTAGTGGCCGATGATGCTCAGGGCCAGCAGGATCTTCAGGCCCAGCAACGTGGCGAAGCTGCTGCCCAGGGGCTGGCTCAAGGCGCCGCGGTGGTGCCAGGCCAGGCCCATGCCGGCCCCATACAACAGCAGCACCACGCCATGCAGGACCTTGCGCGAGCGCACCGCGATGGCCTGGTCGGCCGCCATCTGCACGCCGCTCGCCAGTTGCCGGCGCGCCGCCTGCCAGATGCACACCTCGAAGAACAGCGTGCCGATAAAGCCGATCGCCGCCAGCAGGTGGATGACCAGTAACCAGGGATAAATCATTGCCCAACTCCTTGTTCAGGGCTCAGCCCGGATGCCCATCGACCCGCGCCCGCCACAGCATAGGCCCGTAGCGCCAGACGTACAGGGCAAAAGCCAGCACCCAGCACAGCCCCGCCAGCCACAAGGCCGCCACTGGCAGCACCAGCACCAGCAGCACTCGGCTGAAGCAAGCGAGGTTGAGCAGGATAAACGCCAGGGTCATGCCGGACGGCGGCTGCAACGGCCGCCCGGTGTGGCCCAGGCTGACCCGCGCGATCATCGCCAGGATCAATCCGGCCATGGCGCCGATAGTCAGGCCATGCACCGCCAGGCTGGGGTTCAGCGGCGCACCGAAATGCCACAGCGCCATGCCCAGGCACGCCAGCGCCAGCCAGCCATAGGCCAGGTGCAGCGACCACAACAGCGGCACGCGCCACAGCCCGCGGTCGTGCCAGCGCCACAGCCGCAGCAGGTGCGCGGCCGTCAGCAGCAGGAACAACGCGCCGACCCCGGCATTGACCGAGAGCGCCAGCCCCGTGGCATAAGCCAGCGCCACCAGGGCCGAGCCCACCAGCACCAGGCGATCGAGCCACGGCCAGGGCGCCACGGCCTCGGTGCGGCCGAGGCCGCGCTGGGTGAAGAAGGGAATCACCCGCCCACCGATCAGGCCCATCATCGCCGCCACCAGCCACAGGCCGCTCAGGACCCCTTGGCGCTGCCAGCCTTCATGGCCCGGCAGCAGGCCGGCCACCGCCAGGCCGTCCGCCGCCGCCAGCAACAGCAGCACCAGGACAATCGGGTAGTTGCGGCGCTGGCGCACCTTCCACAGCGTGCGGCCCATCAACCCGGCCAGCGCCAGGGGAAAGCCCAGCTCCAGCACCGCCAGCAGCGGCCAGGGCGCATGCCCCAGCCAGGCCAGGCGCGCCGCCAGCCAGAGCACGGCCAGGGCCGCCAGCGGCTTGCCACTGAGGCCCGGCTGGCCGGTCCAGGTCTGCACCGCGGTCAACAGAAAGCCGGCGATGATCGCCAGGCCGAAACCGAACAGCAGTTCGTGGCGGTGCCAGCCCAGCCAGCCCCCCGCCGGTTGCCAGTCGCCCAGGCTGCCGTGCAGGGCCGCCAGCCACAGCGGCACCACCAGCAACGCCAGGACACAGCCGGCCAGGAAGAACGGCCGGAACGCCAGACGCAACAGCGGCACGATCGCCATCGCCGCTCGACGGTCAAGTACTTGCATGAACCACTCCTTTTTACTCGGCGGCCGACCCGGCAACGGTCGACACGCGCGCATTGAATCCCCGGCCATCATCGGCCATCGGCGCGTTGGCGCCGTTGTCGCAAATCAAGCTTGCCGAGGGTTGGGCGGAGCCATTGCCCGCCGTCGTAGTGGACAGTGCAAAGGGCGTGCCCCGGGGCCTGGCGGGCGGGTGAAACCGCCGCGAACCGGCGGGCCGGGGCTATTGGCCAGCAGGGCGCTGGAGGCGGCCTGCCACGGGCAGGTAAAAATGACTATTCGATGGTCGTTATGACCCAAAAAGCCAGGGTCTTTTTGACCAACACCCCATCGGCCCTCCCGTATACCGGGCGTCTCGCGCCTGGCCCGGCTCTTGCTGAACCCGCAGCACCCCGATCCTTCTCGAACCACCGGAGCCACCATGCACACCGCCGGAGCCACCCTGAAAACCGCCGGAGCCACCCTGAAAAAAGTCATCCCGCCACTGACCTGGTTCGCCGTCCTGGGCGCGGTCCTCGCCCTCGCCAGCCACGTTGCCCTGGGCCTCGTCTGACGGACCGACAGCCCCTCCCTGCCCCCTGCCATAAGGATGAATTTCATGGTGCTCCACCGCGTCCATCACCAGATTCTGCGCAGCCATCACCTGTTCGAACCCTTGAACGAAGAACAGCTGGACGAGCTGATGGCGAGCAGCCAGTTGCTCAGCCTCGACAAGGGCGACCCGCTGTTCCGCCAGGGCGAGCCGGCCGAGGCCTTCTATTTCGTGATCGCCGGCGCGGTGAAGATCTACCGCCTGACACCGGATGGTCAGGAGAAGGTGTTCGAGGTCATCGGCCCGCGCCAGACCTTCGCCGAGGCGATGATGCTGATGGACACCCCGGACTACGTGGCCTCGGCCGAAGCCATAGGCCCGACCCAGCTCTATCGCTTGTCCAACCACACCTACCTGCGCCTGCTGCAAGGCAACAGCCGCCTGACCTTCGCCCTGCTCGGCAAGCTCTGCGTGCGCCTGCACCAGCGGGTCAACGAGATCGAAACCCTGTCGCTGAAAAACGCCACCCACCGGGTGGTGCGTTACCTGCTGACGCAACTGATGCAGCTGCAACCGGTGGAGCACCAGTTCGAGTTGCCGATGGCCAAGCAACTGATCGCCGGCCACCTGGCGATCCAGCCGGAGACCTTCTCGCGCATCATCCGTCGCCTGATCGATGAAGGCATCATCAGCCAGGACGGCCGCCAGATCGTGATTCTCGACCGTCCACGCCTGGAGCAATTCGAGTGAACGCCAGCGCTACCTGCCTGTACTGCCAACGCCCTAACCCACCCCGGCAAGCCAGCTGCCGCCACTGCGGCATGCCGCTGCCGGCCACCGCGGCGCAAACAGAAGCCCGGCGGCTGCGGCGCTTCACCTGGTTCTGCATCGGCCTGACGGTGTTTTGCGTGGCGATGTTCTTCTGGTTGCCACGCTCCTAAAACACCGCGTTGCCCCTTTTGCGGCCGCTACGCTGCCGATCGCAGCCTCGCTGACGCTCGGCAGCGGCTACAGGACCGCGCATGACCCCAGCTTTTGTAGCCGCTGTCGAGCGCCAGCGAGGCTGCGATCGAGGACGCAGTCCTCGCAAAACCTATGCGCGAGATTTACCTGAAATAACGCGTTGTCCGTTTTACGGCCGCTGCGTCGGAATGCCGCCCAGACCGATCGCAGCCTCGCTGGCGCTCGGCAGCGGCTACAGACCGCGCATGGCTCCAGGCCGTCACCTGTAGCTGCACCTCAGGGCTGGGTCAGCTGGCGATACAGCTGCGGCAGGCGCAGGGGCAGTTGTTCGGGCTGGCGGATCAGGGTGTAGCCGTTGCTGCCGAACAGGTACGGCAGGTAGGCCGCGGCTTCGCGGTCGATGGTGATGCAGAACGGCGTCAGCCCCTGGCGCCGCGCCTCCAGCACCGCTTCGCGGGTGTCCTCGACGCCATAGCGACCCTCGTAGAGATCCAGGTCGTTGGGCTTGCCGTCGGTGAGCAACAGCAGCAGCTTGCGCTGGCGCTTGCGGCCGGCCAGCAGCCGGGTGGCCTGGCGGATCGCCGCGCCCATGCGGGTATAGAAGCCCGGCTTGAGCCCCAGGATGCGCCCGCGGGTGTGGTCGTCGTAACGCTGGTCGAAGGCCTTGAGCTGCTGCATGCGCACCTGCTGGCGGCGCAGGGAAGAAAACCCGTACAGGGCAAAATCGTCCCCCAGGCCGGCCAGGGTTTCGCCGAACAGCAGCAGGCTGTCGCGGATCACCTCGATCACCCGGTGCTCATCGTTCAAATGCGCGTCGGTGGACATCGAGACATCCGCCAGCAGCAGGCACGCCAGGTCGCGCCGGGTCTGGCGCTGCTCCAGGAACAGGCCGCGCTCGGCGCAGGCGCCATGGCTGCGTTCGACGTGAAAATCCAGCCAGGCCTGCAGATCCAGCTCCGCGCCCTGGGGCTGCTGGCGCAACCACTGGCGATCGTGGCGCAAGCGCTGGAACTGCCGGCGCAACAGCTGCGCCGGGGCCTTCAGGCGTGACGGCAAGGGCTGCGGCTGGCCATCGCGGGGCAGCAGCATCTGCAGGTTGACGAAGTCCTGCAGCAGGCGCCCCTTGCGGTAGTCCCATTCCGGCAGGCGGATGCCCTCGCCCAGGGGGATGTCGTCGACCTCCGCCGGCGGCAGGTCCAGGTGCAGCTTGAGGCCGCCGCCCTTGCGCAGCCGGGTGCGGGACAGGCTCAGCTGGTCCAGGTCGGCGGCGACCCGGGCGGCGTCCGGGTCTTCGCTGTCGTCC
Source organism: Pseudomonas sp. NPDC089530 (assembly GCF_050280705.1). Classification (NCBI taxonomy): domain Bacteria; kingdom Pseudomonadati; phylum Pseudomonadota; class Gammaproteobacteria; order Pseudomonadales; family Pseudomonadaceae; genus Pseudomonas; species Pseudomonas sp. NPDC089530. The sequence continues at coordinate 22,419 of NZ_JBNNVU010000042.1, forward strand.
GCCCAGCGGTCCAGGTCCACATGCTCGGTCCAGCTGAACAGGTTCTCCAGGCGCACGATCAGCAAGCCGCCGTCGCGGCGGTGGTCGTCGATCCGGCTGGCGCGCTTGCGCCCGCCGGCCTGTTCGCCGGCGGCGGTGGCCAGGTCTTCGGAGGAATCCTCGAGGTCGCTGGCCTGCGGGCTGGCCAGGTGCAACGGCGGGTACAGCCACAGCGGCACGGGCCAGGCCGCGCGTTCGCTGCGGGGAAATTCGCGGACGCTGCCGGGCTCGCGCAGCGCCTGGCACAGGGCCCGCTCCAGGGCCGCCTCAGGGCGGTTCAAGGTGCTCGGGTCCGGGCGCAGTTGCAGATGGGCCGCCACCAGGCGCTGGTAGCGGCCGTGCAAGGCCGGATAGCGTTTTAACAGCTGCCGGGTCCAGCGCTGGTTGTCCCGGCCCCAGTGGCTCATCGGTCCGGATTGCGCCGCCAGCAGCGCCAGCCAGCGATACAGTTCTTCGTTCAGGGCGGCCTCGGGGAACACCGCGAGGCTGGCCGGCAGGCGCAGGTTGTCGGCGTCGCACCAGGCCAGGGGCGCTTGCCGGCAGGTGCCGGCGATCTGCTGCAACAGGCTGCGCCGCAGCAGCAGGTCACGCTCGCTGGCCGCCTCCACGCCACGCCCCTGGGCGCCCATGGCCCGCAACAACAGGGCCAGGGCCCGTTGCCGCGGCGCCAGTTCGACCCGCGCCTCGGGAAAATCCACGCTGGCGCGCCGGGTGATAAAGCGATGCCAGACACTGCCGGCCCACTCTTCCAGTTCCAGGGTGAAGGCCATGGAGCCTCCCATTTCAAGGGTTATAAAACGACCCGCTGCGTCAGCCAGGCTTTTTTTCCAGAGCGACACCGCGTCGTCCGGTTTGCGGTCGCTGCGCGACCGGGCGCAGCCTCGCAGGCTCGGCAGCGGCTACAGGGCCATGCGCAGCTCCGGCTTTTGTAGCCGCTGTCGAGCGCAGCGAGGCTGCGTACGAGGACGCAGTCCTCGCAAAACCTGCGCCCCGGTTCTATCTGAAACTCTGCGCCGCCCGGTTTGCGGCCGCTTCGTCGGAGTGCCGCCCAGACCGATCGCAGCCTCGCTCACGCTCAGCAGCGGCTACAGGCGCACCGCTCCGGCTTTTGTAGCCGCTGTCGAGCGACAGCGAGGCTGCGTACGAGGACGCAGTCCTCGCAAGGGTTGGCCTGCAAGACGACAGCGGCTACAGGCTGCGGCAAGTCATGAGGGCATTACCGGGGCAGGCACGCGCAAGGCAGCACGGCCGCGCTGGCGGAAGCTCAGCAGGTAGCACAGCAGTCCGGCGAAGAAGCCCAGCCCGCTGGCCAGCCGCGCCCAGAACAGCCCGTTGAGGTGCTCCACCGTGGCCATGAAGGGCATCGCCGCACCGTCTTCCGCCCAGCGTTGCAGCAGCACCTGGACCACCCCCGCGGCGGTGAGCAACAGGGTGATCATCAGCATCGACAGGGTCATCAGCCAGAAGCCCCAGACCTCGAGGGTCTGCGAACGCTCGTCCGCCGCCTCGCCGAGCCCGCGCAGGCGCGGCATGGCGTAGCTGATCAAGGTCATGACGATCATCGCGTAGGCGCCGTAGAACGCCAGGTGGCCGTGGGCCGCGGTCAGTTGCGTACCGTGGGTGTAGTAGTTGACCGGCGCCAGGGTATGCAGGAAACCCCAGACCCCGGCCCCGAGGAACGCAGTCACGGTAGTGCCCTTGGCCCACAGCGTGGCGGCGCGGTTCGGGTGTTGCCGGCGACGGTTCTTCACCATGCTGAAGGCGAAGATCACCATGGCCAGGAACGGCAGCGGCTCCAGCGCCGAGAAGATCGAACCGACCCACAGCCAGACCTCGGGCGCGCCGATCCAGAAGAAGTGGTGACCGGTGCCGATGATCCCGCTGATCAGCGCCATGGCGATGATCACGTACAGCCACTTCTCCACCACCTCGCGGTCGACGCCGGTGATCTTGATCAGCACGAAGGCCAGCATCGCGCCCATGATCAGCTCCCACACGCCTTCCACCCACAGGTGCACCACCCACCACCAGTAGAACTTGTCGCGGGCCAGGTTGGCCGGGTTGTAGAAGGAGAACAGGAAGAACACCGCGAGGCCGATCAGCCCAGTCATCATCACCATGCTGACGGTGGTCTTGCGCCCCTTGAGCAGGGTCATGCCGATGTTGTAGAGAAAGCCCAGGCACACCACCACAATGCCCATCTTGGTGATGGTCGGCTGCTCCAGGAACTCGCGGCCCATGGTCGGCAGCAGCTCGTTGTGGGTCAGCCGGGCCAGCCCCGCATAAGGCACCAGCAGATAGCCGAGGATGGTCAGCACGCCAGCGGCGGCGAACACCCAGAACAGCACCAGCGCCAGTTTCGGGCTGTGCAGTTCGCGGTCGGCCTCTTCCGGGATCAGGTAATAGGCCGCGCCCATGAAGCCGAACAGCAACCAGACGATCAGCAGGTTGGTGTGGACCATGCGCGCCACGTTGAAGGGAATGACCGGGAACAGGAAGTCGCCGATCACGTATTGCACGCCCATGATCAAACCGAACAGCACCTGGCCGAGGAACAGCATCAGGGCGAACACGAAGTAGGGTTTGGCCACGGCCTGCGAGGCAAATTTCAAATGGGGATTGGCAAGACGCATCACTCAGCCCTCCTTGTTTGGCGGCCAGCCGTTGGTATCGATATTCGAGCTCCACTTGAGGAATTCGGCGATGTCGTCGACCTCCTGCTCGCTCAGGTTGAACTGCGGCATCGCCCGGCGCCCGGGTACGCCCAAGGGCTGCATCTTCATCCAGGCGTGCAGGAACGGCTTGAAGCCCTCCTCGCCGCCGCGGCGCTGGAACACGTTGCCCAGCTCCGGCGCGAAGTAGGCGCCCTCGCCCAGCAGCGTGTGGCAGCCGATGCAGTTGTTCTGCTCCCAGACCGTCTTGCCGCGCACCACCGCCGCGCTCAACTGCGCGTCGTTGCTGCGTACGGGAAAGGTCTGCTCCGTGTGATAGGTCAAGGCCAGGAAGATCAGGAAGAAGAACACGCTTCCCCCGAAGTAGATGTTCCTGGCCATGCCTTTGGTGAAGGTTTCCGACATGCTCGCTTCCTCTTTGCTTGGCCAGGCCATTCTAGGAAGCGCGGGTCGCAAACCCGCTTGATGGCAATCAAGAAACGCCGATGGTTTTACTCGGGTATTGCCCCTACAGGATCAGCGAAAGGCCCAGCAGCATGGCCAGCGCCAACGGCCAGCCGAGCAGCAGAGCACGCCACAGCAGAGGCCCGTGGCGCAGCTCCATGAAGCCGTCGGCGATCAGCCAGGCCTTGGCCACCGCCAGCAGCAGGATCAGCAGCGCCAGCGGCTCGCGGGCCGCGCCGCGTTCCAGCCAGCCGCCCAGCCACACCGTGCCCAGGCTGAGCCCGACCAGGGCCACCCAACAGATCAACGACACGCGGCCAGCGGACATGGGCACCTCGTCACTCCAGGACGTAGACCAGCGGAAACAGCAGCACCCAGACCAGGTCCACCATGTGCCAATAGAGCACCCCGGACTCCAGGCCCGAACGATGCTCGGCGCCATACCGCCCACGCCGGCAACCCAGGGCCAGCCAGGCAAGGATCAGCATGCCGAGCAGCACATGCAGGAAATGAAACCCGGTGAGGATCCAGTACAGGGTGAAGAAGGTGTTGTGTTCCAGACCCAGCCCCAGGCCCAGCAGGTGCCGGTACTCGCCGAGCTTGAGCGCCAGGTAGACCGTGGCCACCAGCAAGGCCGCCAGCAGCAGCGCCGCGCCCTGGCGCGGCCGGGCCCGGCGGACCCGCTCCTGGGCCAGCGCCGCCAGCAGCCCGGCGCTGAGCAGGCTCAGGGTCATGGCCAGGCCGGTGGAGGTATCGAGCCGTTGGCGGCTGGCGGCGAACAGGTGCGGCTTGAGCTGCTGGGTCACCGCGAACGCGAGGATCAACAGGGCGAACACCGACAGCTCGGCGAGGATGAAAAACCACATCGCCAGGTCCCCCGGCAAGCGGCCTTGCGCGGGGCTGCCGGTTGCAACAGCAGGTTCGATGGGGGTGTCAGCCGAAGTGCACATCGACCACGTCCATCAGCGCCGCCACCGTCACCGGGTCGTCGCTCAGGGGCTCGGCCAGGCACGCCCGGCAGGCTTCGCGCGGGGCCATGCCGGCGCCGATCAGGCGCGCGGTGAAAATCAGCAGGCGGGTCGAGGCCACCTCCTCCAGGTCATGCTGCTCCAGGCGGCGCAAGGCCTGCCCCAGCGCCACCACCTGGCGCGCCAGGGCGGCCTCGACCTGGGCCTCCTGCTGTACGATGCGCTCCTCCTCGGCCGGCGCCGGGTAGTCGAAGCGCAGCGCCACGAAACGCTGGCGGGTGCTGGGCTTCATGCCCTTGAGCAGGTTCTGGTAACCGGGGTTGTAGGACGCCACCAGCATGAAGGACGGCGGCGCCCGCAGCACTTCCCCGGTGCGTTCCAGGAACAGCTCGCGGCGGTCGTCGGCCAGGGGGTGCAGGACGACCACCGTGTCCTGGCGCGCCTCGACCACTTCGTCGAGGTAGCAGATGCCGCCTTCGCGCACCGCCCGGGTCAGCGGGCCGTCCTGCCACCAGGTGCCCTGGGCGCCGATCAGGTGGCGGCCGATCAGGTCGGCGGCGCTCAGGTCGTCGTGGCAGGCCACGGTGTGCAGCGGCAGGTTCAGGCAGTGCGCCATGTGCTGTACGAAACGGGTCTTGCCGCAGCCCGTGGGGCCCTTGATCAGCACCGGCAGGCCGTGGCGCCAGGCCTGTTCGAACAGCGCCTGTTCATTGTTCAGCGGTTGGTAGAAGGGTTCGCGAGCGTGTCCAAGGTCCATGGGCTACCTGATTCGACGGCGGGGTTCGGGAACCACGCTAAGGCGCCGCGCCAGGCCCTGACAAGCGCGCCGGGCGGCGAACTTGATCGCCGTCAAGCGCGCAGCCAAACGCCGGATCAGAGGCCGGCGTCAGGCTCGATGCAGGGCTGGCCGCACGCCTGCCCCGGGCTGTTCAGGTCCTCCTGGAACAGCTGGCAGATGCTGTCCACCTCCAGGCGGCCGGCGGGCAGGATGCTGATGAAACGGTCCGACAGCTCCACCTGCCCGTTCCAACTCAGCTGCTGCAGACGCCGCCAGGCCGAGGCGAAGTACTGGCGGAAGATCAGCCCGAAGCGGCTCTCGATGGCCAGGATATCCAGCTCCAGGTCGCACGCCAGGCGCTCCATGACCAGTTGCCGCACCTGGTCGGCGGCCTCGCAGCGCCAGCCGCGACAGGTGGCCAGCTGGCCCAGGTCCAGCTGCTGCAGGTAGTCGCCCAGTACCTCGGTGTTCTGGGTATACAGCTCGTCGAACTGGCTGATGGCCCCCAGCCCGAGCCCGACATGGTCACAGTAGCCATGGCAGGTGAAGCCCTGGCAGTTGCGGCGTAGCCGGCCGCGCTCCTGGGCCATCATCAGGTCGTCGTCGGGGCGCACGAACTGGCCCAGGCCGATGTACTGGTACCCCGCCGCCAGCAGGCGCTCGAAGCAGATGCGCCGCATCGCCTCCTTGGCTTCCCCGGTGCAGGCTTGGCCCGCCGCCCCCTGGCGCCGGTAGCGCGCCGGCGGCTGGGCATAGTCGAACACCTGCAGGCGGTCCGGCTCCAGCTCGATCAGGGTGCCCAGCTTCAGGGCGAAGCTTTCCGGGGTCTGCCAGGCGTGGCCATAGCCCAGGTCGACGTTCACCGAGCGATAGCCGAAGGTTCGCGCGGCGTCGATCAGCGAATGGATGGGCGCCGGGTTCTGGTAGCACGCCACCGACAGCGCGCTGTCGGCGCCGATATCCGGCACCCCGATGCTGACCTGATTGAAGCCCTGCTCGCGCAGCAGGCCCATGGTCGCCCAGTCGGTGTGGTGCAGGTCGACGTCGATGCTGTAGTCGCCGCAATCGTGTTCGAGGAAGTGGAAGCGCTGGCGCAGCTGGCGCATCAACCGTTGCAGCTGTTCCGCCCCCGGGGTCGCGCCGCCCAGGTGGAACTGCTCGACGCGCTGCTCCGGCCCCAGGTGGCAGCCGATCAGCTCGATCTCCCGCTCCAGGCGCCGCAGGTAGGCTGCGGCATCGCGCTCGTCCGCCGGGCCGGCCGCGGTACGGGCCGGGAACTGCACGTTCAGGGACAGCAGGCGGCGCTTCTGCCGGCTACTGCGCAACGCCCGCAGCAGGTCCAGGGAACCGATGCCGCCGTGAAAACGCCGGGTGTCGGCGTGGCAGTTGGGGTCGAGCACGCCTTGATCGCGTCGAACGACCGGCTCGCTGCGGTGTTGGAGTAGATCGGGCATGACAGGGCTCCGGGGCTGGCAGTGGTGCCCCAGTGTCCGGCGTTAGCGCCCGGGGCTCCTTGACCTGCATCAAACCGGGGCTCGGCGGCTCACCAACTCAGGTAGAACATGCCCTTGGCCAGCAGCACGATCAGCACCATGTGGCCGAACAGGCTGGCGTGGATGAAGTGCGAATAGCGGGCATTCATGCGCCCGGTCCTGAACAGCACCATCGCCACCAGGAAATGCCCGAGCACGCTGGCGGCGAGCAGGATCTTCGCCAGCAGCAAGGTGCCGAAGGACGAGGCCAGCGGCGCGGCCAGCAGCGGCAGATAGCGCAACCAGACCATGCCCAGCCCGGCGCCGAACAGCACCAGCAGCACCCAGGGCATCAGCTGCCGGGCACGGCGGGCGATGCCCTGTTCGAGCAGTACCATGAGCTTGGCCGGCAGTTGCGGGCGGATGTGTTCCAGGAACAGCACCTCGAAGAACACCGTGCCGATGAACACCAGCGCGGCGAACAGATGCAGCGTGAGCAGCAGCGGATAGAGCATGGGTAAAGAGGCCTTATCGTTACGGCACAAGACAGGACGAAACCGGGCCGGATGAGGAGAAAGACCCCGTGCTCACAGTCCGTTGGCTGGCTTCGAGACTAGCGCGCCCGCCTGCTGGCGCGCTTGATGTCGATCAAGAAACCCACAGGCCCCAACGCCGATGATTCGCCGCCTCAGTCGCGTCCACGCGCCAGCTGCAGATAGCGTTCGCCTTCCGATTGCAGCTGCGCATCGCTCGCCGCCAACTGAGCCTGCGCTTCGGCCAAATTTTTCCGGCAGCCATCCCAGCGGCAATCCGGCACCTGTTTGATCAGGAGGCTGGGCGACACATTCGCAGCGCTCGCCTCCAGCCGTTCTCCGTTGCCCCAGTCCGCCCGCCATTCGGTGCCAGGCAGGTGCTCGGCACCGTTGCCGTAATGCAATTGCCCGCGGTAGCGCATCAGCTTGCCAGAGAAGAACAGCCAGGTTTCTGTCTTGACCGGTACGCGCCCCTCGATCGCCCGCTCGGCGCCCGCTTCCGCCGTCAACTCCACCTGCGCGAGGGGACCGCTTTGCATCAGCACCAACAGCACACCCTTGGGCGCGTTGTAGTGCTTCAAGCCGTACCAGCGAGGGCTGCTGTCCGACATGACGACGGTGCTGATGCGTTGTTTGGCTCTGGATGAAGTCAGCCGCAGGGGAAACTGATTGAGCTTGACGTCGGCCGGCACCCGCCCGGTTCTGGCCCACTCCGGCGCTGCCTCAAGCCGTTGCGACAGGTACTGGCTCAAGTGCCCTGGCCACTCCATCTGTCGCACGCTGCCGTCCGGCGCCCTCAGGTTGGCGCGCAGGGTCGTCACGGCCATGGGATCGCCGGGATGGCTATCGCCCTCTGGCGTTCTGACGCCCAGATCCACCATCTGATAACCGGGCGCATCCTGCGTCGAGAAGACCAGTGCAATACTCAGGGGCTGCTTGCGTTGCCGGGAAAAAAACCGCCGTCCCTCCCACGATAAATCGCGGGACCAGTTGGCGAACAAGGGCGTGCGCCACAGCGCATCCGCCGGTGCCCGCAATTCGGCATGGCTGAGGCTGTAATGCGCAGCGGGTGTTTCGGGCAGCTCGAAGCGCAGTTTCAGCGGCTGCCCCGCGCTGCCCTGCGAAACCTGTGCGCGAGCCGTCACCGTGCGCATCACCAGCGAGCTATCCATCTCGAAACGAGGAGCCAGGACGCAGGCGGTACCGACCATGCAGGTGAACAGCTGCAAGCTGGGTCGCGTCTTCTGCGTCTCGCCCTCGATACCGACAGAGGGCAGGTAATAGGCAACGACCTCGGCACCCGTCCATACTTGCGGCCACAATCGGGCCTGCGTCGACTCATCGAGGTAGGCAACGGAGGTGTCGGCCAGTTCGACCTCCAACGACAGCGACGCCGCCTGCAATGGCGCAACGGCCGAGGCAACGAGCCATATGGCGGTCGCGATAGCCCGCGACAGGCTCATCCTGGCAGTGGAACTTGCGAAAGACCGGACCATTTGAATTAGCACTCTCCTCCATGGAAATGAAACACCCCATCGATACCCCGACGCCCAGGAAGCAGCAATGACCACCATCATGGACCCCACCTTGCACGGAACAGGCCGGATCACCGGCGCGTTCTTCAACCCGGCAGGCGATATCGCCGCCGTGGTCTCGGAGTTTCCCCTGCTGGTCAATCCGCCTGCGCGTGCAACCTATGGCGGCGCCGCGCTGCGCTATCGGGTAGGCCTGTATCGGCGCGGCGATGCGGTGCCGTTCGCCATCTTCGATGAACTGCGCCTGCCGATCAACGACCTGGGGTTCCACCCCACCCTGCCCCGTCTGGTCATCGGCGCCGGCCGCTACGACGGCGGCTATCTGTTCGAAGGCGAGCTGGTGGTCTGGGACTGGCAGACCGGCCACAGCCGGCACCCCTATGCCGACATTCCCGAGGTGGTGCGCTGCCGCTACGACGCCAGCGGCGAACGGATCGAAGCCTGGGTACGGCCCTGGAACGAAGAATGGGACGGGCTGGAAGACAGCGACTGGTCGACCCTTATGGACACCGTGTTTGCGCTGCGGGCCGACGACAGCGACGCGGCCTGGGCGGACCAGGCGCCCGTGGTCCTGGAGCTGGACCCGGCCGCGAGCGTCAGTGCAGCGCAGCTTCCCGCAGAGCCTGCCGCGGACGACGTGCGCCCGCCGAGGGTGCGCCTCGCGCAATGGCTGGGCGTGCCCGAGCTTGAGTGCCGGAGCGCGATCCGCGATATCGCCTGGCTTGGCCCGGAGCGGATCGGCGTCACCCATGACGATTGCCTGCTGGATATCTACAGCAGCGATGGCCGCCAGGTGATGCACTACCCCGGCGCCGGTTATGGCGCCGAGATCCTGCGCGGCACCGGCGTCCATGTGCATGGGGTGCAGGTACTGGACGGGCCCGAAGCGTACTCGCGCGACTCCTGTTTGTACCGGCTGACGGACCAGGGCCTGGTCCTGGTGCGGGCCTACGACGATGAATACACCTTTTCCGCCTCCCGCGATGGCTGCCTGCTGGGGCGCCGCAACCGCCTGCGCCATCACGAGTCGAAGGCCGGCGACCTGCTGTTGGGGCCCGACGGCGACAGCCTCCAGCCCATCGACCTGGGCCACTACGACTGCTTCAACCACTACATAGGCATCACGGGCGCCCCGCACCTGTTCGCACTCCAGGGCACGCCGGCCAGCTCCCACGAACACAAGTACCTGTGCATCGTCCAGCCCGACGGCGAGGTGCGCAGGCTGTGGCCGCTGCTCAAGCCGGACCGCACCCCGGCCAGCCATGCCATGGAATGCCGCGGCGGCTATGTGGAGGACGGCCTGGGCGCAGGCGTGGCGATCGCCGGCCGGCACTACAGCCCTTCGGTCAGCGAGCCGTACCAGGGCTTCATCTATCGCCGGCAGCTGCAACGCGGCCAGGAACTGTGGCGCCACCCTACGCCGGCCTCGCCCAGCTCGATCGTCCACCTGCCCGAACCGGGCCTGGTGGCGGCGGCCTTCCTCGACGGCAGCCTGATGCTGATCGATGCCCAAAGCGGCCAACTGCGACTGAATGCCAAGGCCCGTATCGATGGCTGGCCGACGATGATCTACGCCATGGACGCCTACGGCGGGCAACTGGCGCTGGGAACGGCGGATGGGCGGGTCGTCGTGCAGCAGGTTGACGAGCTGTTGTGCGCTGGCGATGCCCGGCAATGGGTGGAAATCGGCTGAGGTTTCCGGTCCCGTCCGGCGGGATGGCGGTGACTCGCCAGCGCTGCAATCTGTCCCAGCATCGACAGCAGCGAATCGATGCCCGAGACAGCGCCCGGCACTAGCGCTTCCACGGGCATCGCTCGCCAGCGCCAACAACAATTCCAACCTGGCCTGAAAGCATGCACCCGCAACGACAACACCTGCACAACGAGCTCCACGCGCGCCCGTCCCTGTATTTCGACGAGCCGGCCCATGTGTTCCACCTGGCCTTCCTCGGCGGCGACCCGCAGTGCAATGCGCTGCTGCAACGCTGCTGCCCCGAGCCGTTCGACCCACAGGCCGCCCAGGGCATCACCCGGCTGGACGGCCACCCGCTGAAGTGGGAGCGCCACGCCGAGTTCCTCACCCTGACCCTGGTGGTCGCCGCCCCCGACGGCGAACCGTCCTGGACCTCGCTGCCCGCGGTACTGGCAGAGAAGATCGAACCGCACCGCGCGCAGTTGATCAACTCGGTGCAGATCGTGGTGCGCGGCGAAGCCGGCCTGGACCTTGCCGGCTATGGCTTCAAGGACCCTTGCGGGTCCTCCGTGGGCGGCGGCGATGCAGCGGTCTGGAGCGATTTTCGGCTCGCCGAAGACGGCAGCAATCGCCTGCTGTTCATCAACCGCCGCCTCAACGCCTACCGCCAGGGGCGGATGATCCGCCGCCTGCTGGAAATCGAGACCTACCGGATGATGGCCTCGCTGTCCCTGACCACGGCCAAGACCCTGAGCGCGCAACTGGATGCCTTCGACAGGACCCTGGTCAGCCTGTCCGAACGCAATGCCGAGGCCAACAGCGGCGAAGCCAGGGCCCTGCTGGCGGCTATCTCCAGCCTCTCGGCCCAGGTGGTCAGCAGCACCGCGAAAACCCGCCATCGCTTCAGCGCCATCCAGGCCTACGCGCAACTGGTGTTCGAGCGCCTGGGCGAACTGCGGGAAAGCCATCTCGGCGATTGCCAGCGCCTGGGGGTCTTCATCGAACGGCGCTTCAAGCCCACCGTGCGCTACTGCGCCGCCACCGAGCAGCGCCTGGAGCACCTGGCCAAGAGCGTGGCCAACCTGGGCGACCTGCTGCAGGCCCGGGTGCAGGTGGAGATGGAGGAGCAGAACTCGGAAATCCTCAAGAGCCTGAACGCCCGCGCCGACACCCAGATCAAGATCCAGCGGGCGGTGGAAGGCCTGTCGATCATCGCCATCAGCTACTACCTGCTGAGCCTGCTGAAGCTGGTGTACTCCGGCGTGCATCTGCTGGGGGTCGACATCGAGCCGCGGCAGGCGCTGCTGGGCATGGCGCCCCTGGCGGTCGCCATCCTGGCGCTGATCCTGGTCAGGATCAGGAAGGCCAAGGCGCACTGAGCGGCCTGCTTCGACCAGCCAAAATGAGCAGACCGGGGCATGGATCAAGACGACGGCAAGACTGACCGTTCAATGAACCGTGCCCGCCTCCGCCGCCCGGTAGCCTATTCTTGCTAGACAAGGCGCCGCGGTCGCAGCGCCCCTCCCCGGCAGCCAGCGGATCAACACCATGCCTATCTTCGCCGGCATCCTCGCCCTGGCCATCGCGCTGTTCGCCGGCGCGGCCGCGGCCGAACCGCAGAACTGGCAGCTGGCCAAGGACCAGGACGGCATCCAGATCTACCTCACCCAGGTGCCCGGCTCCGGCTACCGGGGCTTTCGCGGCGTGACCAAGATCCGCGCCGACATCCCCACCCTCAGCGCCCTGCAGGAAAACCTGCGGGTCGCCTGCGCCTGGCTATACGGGTGCAAGCAGATGCGCCTGCTGAAAAACGACGGCGACGACACCTGGGTCTACCTGACCACCGACCTGCCGTGGCCCGCCATTACCCGGGACATGGTGCTGTGGGTGCACACCGAGCAGCGGGAGGACGGCAGCCTGGTGCGGCAGTTGGAAGCGGTACGCGAAGGCTGGGTGCCGCGCACGCCGGGGCTGATCCGGGTCAGCCGGTTGCAGGGGGTGTGGAAGATGGTGCCCAGGGGCGAGGCACTGACCGAGGTGACTTATGAATTGCAGGCCGATCCGGCGGGGGATATTCCGGCGTGGCTGGCCAATCGGTTTGTGGTGGATGCGCCGTGGGAAACGCTCAGGACCTTGCGGGTGGTGGCGGAGCGGCAGGGGCCGCGGGCTGCGGTGGGGAGGTCGACGCGGTGAGTCAATCAGCCGGCGGCGCCCGGGCAGACCTGTCCACGATCCGCCTGTTGGCCCCCGGCGCCCTGCGCTGCTGACGTCAGCACCATCCGCATCGGCTTGCCCCCATCTGATCGCGGACCGCCGGACACAAACGCCTCGGCGACACTTCGTAAATAGCGAAGCATTGCTCAGGAATAACCGATTTTTCTTCACGGCAATCTCCCCGTTAGCATGACCTCGTCGCTCCAGCACAAACCCGGACCAGGAGAATGGCATGCAACCCATGCACATCGGCGAACCCTGGATGTGGTTCGCCTTCATCATCTTCGTTCTTGCCATGCTGGCCCTGGACCTCTTTGTCTTCGGCGGGCGCAAGGCCCATCGCGTGTCGGTGCGCGAGGCGTCGTGCTGGGTAATTGCCTGGTGCGTGCTGGCGCTAGCCTTCGCGGGATTGCTCTGGTGGTACCTGGAGGGCGAATTCGGGCCCGAGATCGCGCAACGCAAAACCCTGGAATTCCTCACCGGCTATCTGATCGAGCAGTCATTGTCGATCGACAACATGTTCATCTTCGTGATGATCTTCGGCTACTTTGCCGTGCCGCCGGAGTTGCAGCGCCGGGTGCTACTGTACGGCGTGCTCGGGGCGATCGTGATGCGGGCGGCGATGATTTTCGCCGGCGTGTGGCTGGTGTCGCAGTTCGCGTGGCTGCTGTATGCGTTCGGCGTGTTCCTGATCATCACCGGGATCAAGATGCTGCTGTTCGCCCAGCAGCAGCCCAACCTCGCTGACAACCCCTTGCTGCGCTGGATACAGGGCCATCTGCGGATCACCAACGGCTTTCATGGCGAGCGTTTTTTCGTCAAGCAAGGCGGTCGGCACTGGGCCACGCCGATGTTCCTGGTGCTGGTGCTGATCGAGGCCAGCGACCTGATGTTCGCGGTCGACAGCATCCCGGCGATCTTCGCCATCACCACCGACCCGTTCATTGTGTTCACCTCGAACATCTTCGCGATCATGGGTCTGCGCGCCCTGTACTTCCTGCTGGCCGACATGGCCGACCGCTTCCACCTGCTCAAATACGGCCTGGCGATCGTGCTGGTGTTCATCGGCGCCAAGATGACGCTGATGCCGTGGTTTCACATGCCGGTGGAGTGGTCGCTGGCCGTTGTCGGCGGGATCATCCTGGCGTCGGTGCTGTTGAGCCTGATCATGAATCGGAACAAATCGCCTGACGAGGACCGGATGGGAACCTAGCAGGAACGGCCGAGCGGCGCACGCCATATTGGACGCGAGCGCCCTGCCTGCTAACGTCAGCCCCAGCAACCCTCCAGACCCGACCACCCACCCCGGACACCCACATGCCTACCCCCGAATCCGCCCTCCTGCAAAGCTGGCACCACAACGCCCACGCCTGGATCGAAGCCATCCGCAACGACGCCATCGAAAGCCGCGTCGAGGTCACCAACCAGGCGATCCTGCTGGCGGTGCTGGGCCGCCAGCCCAAGCACGTGCTCGACCTGGGCTGCGGCGAGGGCTGGCTGTTGCGGGCCTTGGCCAAGCGCGGCATAGAGGCGGTCGGGGTGGACGGCGACAGGACCCTGGTGGAGGCGGCGCGGGCGGCAGGCTCGCCGACCGTGCACCTGGCCAGCTATGAGGCGCTGGCCGAGGCCGAGGTGGACCTCGGCAGCGGCTACGACCTGATCTGCGCCAACTTCGCCCTGTTGCACCAGGACATCATCCCGCTGCTCGCCGCCCTGCACGCCCTGCTCGCCCCCGGCGGCGCGCTGCTGATCCAGACCCTGCATCCCTGGACCGCGGCGGCGGGCGACTATCAGGATGGCTGGCGCGAAGAAACCTTCGCCGGGTTCCAGGGCCAGTGGCAACCCATGCCCTGGTACTTCCGTACCCTGTCCAGCTGGCTCAACGCCCTGGACCTGGCCGGCTTCCGGCTGGCCAGCCTGCAGGAACCGCAGCACCCGCAAAGCCCGGTGCCGCAGTCGTTGCTATTGGTGGCCGAGCGGCGCGGGTAAGGGGCTGCAACTGGCTGGCGCAACGTAGCGGTTGCAGGCCAGCAGTCTGAGTCGCGAGTGCGGTAAACGGCTGGACCCCTTATCTAGATCGGGAGAACGAATCGGCACTCGGCTCCCGCCTTGCCGTCTTCTGCCGGTTGCTCCCGCAAGAACCCGCACCGTTCCACCACCTTAGTCGAGCCGAGATTTTCCTTGTAGACATATGCCACCAGCTGCGTCAGCTGCCAACGCGTCCGCGCTTGCTGGATCAGATGCCGCAGCGCCTGGGTCGCGAGCCCCTGCCCGCAAGCGCTTTGCGCAATCCGATAGCCGACTTCGGCAGAACCCTGCGCGCTATCGATGCTTTTCAGGTTGGCCCGGCCGATGATTGCTCCGCTGGAATCCTCGATCACCAAGGGGTGCCAGGCGCCAGCGGCAAAATCGGCCAGGTAGCCTTCGATATGCTCGGCGACGCCCTGCAACGAATAAAAAGCAGGCGCGCGCGCCTCGATATGGGATTCGAACCACTCACGGTTCCGGGTTTCGAACGCCAGCAGCGCTTGCGTATCCGTACGGCGTAGCTCGCGCACGTTGAACGACGGCATAGATACTTCTCCTTTTTCCCACCGGTAATTGCACGGACTTGCCCATCTGTCCGCATTCGACCTGACCCGTCATTTGCATCGTACTTGAGCCACGCCTTGCTCCATGCCCGCCATCTATAGCCTCCAGTCAGCAACAGGAATCATCGAAGGTACTGATTCGGCTACTCGTCGACTATCGTCGCTGTGGCCGTTCCTGCAGGAACTTCAGGTGACTGGCCAGGTCGATAGGGACCCTTCCTCGGCCATGACGGGACAGTGAACGAATCTCAGCCGAGCAGCACTGAAGGCCTGTTTTATGACCGTGCCGTCGATGATCAACCGAGCCTGCCCCTGATGCCAACCAAGAGTTTTCTGCCGGGTCTCATCCTGGCGCTTTGCGCGGTCGCGTCGCATTGTTCGGTTGCCGCCGAGCGAAAAGCCTCCCAGCAAAGCAACAACGCATCAACAACCCTGATCGAGTCCGCCTCGCAGCAGTATGCGGATGGCCAGTTGGACCAGGCCGCTGCCACGCTGGAGCGTGCCTTGCATATCCAACCGAATAATCCTGCGACGCTGCATTACCTCGGTGTGCTGCGTCTTCAGCAGGGACAGTATCAGCAGGCGCAAGCGCTGGCGACGCGCTCCAATATGCGGGTTGGTCAGAATGTCGCGTTACGCAATCGCAACATCCAATTGATCCAGGCGGCGCAAAAGGCCCTGGCGTCGAATAACCCACCCAACGCCGACGAGCCTCTTGTCGCCGTGCGGGAGGGCCTGGAAGAAGAGGTTAAAAGGCGCCGTGAAGCAGAAGCGGTCGCTGCCCGGCAACCCGCTCCGGAAGCGGCGCAGAGCGCGGTAGACCGGCCGGCGGGTGGCACGCCAGGCGCCGAAGGGCAATTGCCAATGGTTTCCGCCGAACCAGCCCCCACGTACGACGAGATTGAAATTCCCCGTGGCCATCGGCCGCCGCCGGGGAAATGTCGAATCTGGTTTCCTGATCGCCCGCCGGGGCATCAGCCCGCACCCGGCAAGTGCAAGAAGCTGCGCTATCGGGTTCCGTTCGGAGCCTATCTGCTGCAGGGTTGAGTTTCCGAGTGCCCGCTTCTGACCGTGGATGCAACCGGTCGATAGCGGCCGCCGGCCAAGGGTCCAAAGCGGACCATCCTGTGCCTGAAACAGAAGGTGCGGGCGCCCTACTCCATCCTCATTCCCCCCGCAACTGCGCAATATCCCGCTTGGACGCCAAGCCCCGCCATGTAGAACATGTTGGTGGTGAAGGAATCGTCCTGGCTGATGCGCCGGGTCAGCACGTTGAAGAATGCGAAACCCAAGGCGGATGCCAGGGGAATCAGCGCCGCCAGCTCGAACACCCCGGCACCAGGCCGGAGGATGATCAGGGTGCCGCTGAAGCCGATGGCGGCGGCGATCCAGCGGCGCAGGCCGATGAACTCGCCCAGCAAGGCCCCCGCCAGCGCCAGGGTCATCAGCGGGAACACCGCGTACAGGGCGTGCATTTCAGCCAGGCCCAAGAACCGCAGGCCGATCGCGAACAGGGCTATCTCGCCCACGCCGATCAGCGCCCGAGTGATTTGCAGCCAGGGGTGGCGGCTGCGAAACGACGCCCTGACACGGCCCTGGCAAGCCGCATAAACCAAGGCGAACACCAGGAACAGCCAATAACGCACCATCACCAGCTGGGCCACCGGCAGGTCCTTGACCAGAACCTTGGTGATGCCGTCCTGGCTGGCAAAAATCAGCATGGACAGCAGGCACAGCACAATCCCCAATTTCGGCCGCGCGACCTCGGGGTAACGCGACTCGCTGGCACCGCCCAACTGCGCGGCGGTCTTGGCCCGATCACTTTTCGATTGCATCTGGGTCATGCCCGACTCCTGGACGTGCCAGTATTGGCCTAAGGGATTTCACATTCGGTCTTCAGGCACAAACCGCGGGCAGCCAGCGTCGATGGAGCGCCTGGTTCCATGCCTCAATCAACCATTCGTTGCACGCTTTCAGGTGGAAACCAACGCCTGCAACCAAGCGCTACCAAGCGCCGGGTGGATGCTTCGCGGCTATTTCACCAGGCGCTTTTCCTTGGACGGCCGGTAGCCGAAATACGCGCTGTAGCACTTGCTGAAATGGCTCGGCGACACGAAGCCGCAGGCCACCAGCACCTCGACCTGGGACAGCTCGGTGTGCTGCAACAGACGCCGCGCCTCGGTGATGCGCAGTTCCAGGTAATAGCGTTGCGGGGTGGTGCCCAGTTGTTCCTTGAACAGGCGCTCGATCTGCCGCCGAGAGCGCCCGGCGTACTCCGCCAGTTGCTCCATTTGCAGCGGCTCCTCGAGGTTGGCGTCCATCAGCTTGACCACCTCCCGCAGCGGTGCGCTCAGCGACACATGCAGGGTCGGTTTGATGCGCCGATAGCGCGACTCCTCGAACGACAGGATGTCTTCGATCCCCTCCACCAGCGCCTTGCCGTGCAAGCCCTTGATCCACTCCAGGGCCATGTGGAAAGCGCCGGCGGGGCTGGCCGCCGTGAGCCGGTCGCGGTCGACGACAAAGGCCTCGCTGGTGACCTGGGTAGCCTTGGAGACTTCCGCCAGCGCCGGGCGGTGTTCCGGGTGGATCGCGCAACGGTAGCCTTCGAGCAACCCCGAGATGCCGAGGAACCACGCGCCGTTCCACAGCCCGGCCAGGGCGATGCCCCGGTCGGCGGCGGTTTTCAGCAGGCTGATCAGCTCGTGGTCGACCTTGAGCTCGGTGCGGTAGCCGCCGCAGATCACCAGCAGGTCGAGGTCCTTGAGCCCCGCCAGCGTCAGCTGCGCATCGGGCCGGATCACCAGCCCGAGGTCGCTGGTGACCTCGCCGTCCTGCAGGCCGAAGGTCCGGGGCGAGAACAGGTCGGGACGCAGCAGGTTGGCGGTGACTATGGTATCCAGGGCCTGGGTGAAGGCCGGCAGCGAGAAGTGTTCGAGCAGCAGGAAACCGGCCCGGGCCTGGGTCGCAGGGGTGGTCCGCCCCTCGTCCAGGTAACGCAGGTTCTTGCCCTTCATGCCGCCACTGAAATCCCGTCGTTCAACCGCCATACGCCTCGCCTCTTTGCCCTAACGAACGAAGGTCCAGTGTAAAGCACAGTCAAGGCGCGGCCAGCGACTAAAAAACGTCATGACCCGGTGGTTCAGTTCCTGCTCAACCCTGCAACGCCGGCATCACCACTTCCTGCACGATCTGGCTGCCTTCGGGCGTGGCCCAGCTGCCCACCAGTTCGGCGATCACCTGGTTGGTGCTGGTCAGCGTCACGCCGTTCTGCTGCATCCGGCCCAGGGCGATGTCGTCGGCGAACTTGCTCGGCGAGGCCCCCGCGTCGGCCACCACCTGGACCTCGTAGCCATCGCTCGCCAGGCTCAGCGCGGGGTAGACCGTGCACACATCGTTGGTCACGCCGGCGATGATGAAGCGCTGGCGGCCGGTGGCCTTGACGGCGGCGGCGAAGCGCTCGTCGTCCATGGCGTTGACGATGCCTAGGCGCTTGATGCGCGCCGCGAACTCCGCCGGCAGGATGGCTTCCAGTTCGGCCAGCAGCGGCCCTTGGGCGTATTCCTCCATGCTCGAGGTCAGCACCACCGGCATCTTGAGGATCCTGGCGGTCCTGGCCAGCATCAGCGTGTTGCGCTTGAGTTCCTCGAACGCCATGGAGCGGGCCCAGCCCATGGTGCCGAGCTGATGGTCGATCAGCAGCAGGGCAGCGTTCTCGGCGGTGAAGCGTGCGTAAGACATGATGAAACTCCTGTGCTCAGGTGGCGTTGGCGTGCAGCGGGCGGCCGGCGAACAGCATGGCCTGGGCGCTGCCGTGGGGGGCTTGCAGGGTGATGTGGTGCGGTGTATCCCGCGCCGGGAAGACCGGTAGCCGGAGGTCGTCGGGGGCGAAGTGCTGGCCGTCCACCCGGATGGTTCCGGCGATCGGCATGACGAAGGCGCAGTCCCCCGCCGTAACGGGCAGCACCAGCTCGGCGCCTGGCTCCAGGGCGATATCCAGCAGCGTCACCGCGGTCGGTGGGTTCAGCGGCGAGCGCGCATCGCCGAACTGCCCCGCCGGCACCCGGACCCTGGCACCGGGCAGCAGCACCTGCGGCACGTCCTCGGGCTCCAGGCTCAAGGCGCTGGGCGCGCGCTCCCGATGGTCGGGCCCCAGGTCGACGAAGATCTGCAGCGAATGGACGGTCTGGCCGTTTTCCACGGGCACTTCCTCGTGCTCGATGCCGCGCCCGGCGGCGGTCCAGTGCAGGCCGCCGGGGCGGATCAGGTTGTGGGTGCCGATGCTGTCGCGGTTGTCGACGCCCGTCGCCGAATCCAGGAACAGGTAGGACACCGCCGAAAGGCCGGCATGGGGATGCAGGCCGAAGGTCGGCGCGCCCATCCAGGCGTGATCGACACCGATGAAGGGATCGAGCAGGCCGTCCGCGCCACGCAGGGCAATGGCGCGAAAGTGCTGGCCGTGACTGAAGCGCCGCAGCGCAACGATGACAGGCATGCTCATGGCCTCAAGCGCCTTGCGCTTCGCTCAGGGTCGGATAGTCGGTATAGAACTGCTCGCTGCCGCCGAAGAAGCCTTCGCGGCGCGCCTCGTTCATCGGCGCGTCGGCCTTGAGCCGTTCGACGAAGTCCGGGTTCGCCAGGACCATGGCGCCGTAGGACTCAAGGTCCGCCAGGCCCGCGGCCAGGTCCGCCCCGCTCTGCTCCCGCGCACGGCCCGGGCGGTTAACGATCAGCGCGCTCCTCCAGAGCTTGCGGATATCGGCCAGCAGCGCCTCGTCGCCCAGGTGCATCAGGTGCACATAGGCCAGCCCCAGCTTGTCCAGTTCGGCCACCAGGTAGCGGTAGAGCTCGGGGCCTTCGGCGCCTTCGTCGATCCCCCACAGGGCCATGCCCGGCGACAGACGGATGGCCGTGCGGTCCGCGCCGATTTCCTCGGCGATGGCCTGGGCGACTTCGATGGCGAAGCGCGCGCGGTTCTCGATGGAGCCGCCATATTGGTCGCTACGGGCGTTGGCGCTCGGGGCGAAGAACTGATGCACCAGGTAGGCATTGGCGCCGTGGATTTCCACGCCATCGGCGCCGGCCTCGACCGCGCGGCGGGCGGCGTGGCGGAAGTCCTGCACGGTCTGGCGCACCTCTGCGGTGGTCAGCGCGCGGGGCTGCGGGATGTCCTGCATGCCCGTGGCGGTGAACATGCCGGCGCCCGGGGCGATGGCCGAGGGCGCGACGCCCTGGCGGTGATGCGGCGTGTTGTCCGGGTGCGACATGCGCCCGGCATGCATCAGCTGGATAAAGATATGGCCGCCCTTGGCGTGCACCGCATCGGTGATCTTCTTCCAGCCGGCGACATGGGCGTCGGTGTAGATGCCCGGGGTGGTCAGGTAGCCCTGGCCGTCGTCGGAGGGCTGGGTGCCTTCGGCCACGATCAGGCCGACGCTGGCGCGCTGGGCGTAATAGGTGGCGCCCAGTTCGCCCGGCGTGCCGTCGTACTGCGCCCGCGAACGGGTCATCGGCGCCATGACCAGGCGGTTGGACAGGGTGTAGCGGCCGAGGCGCACAGGTTCGAAAACAGTGTTCATGGTGACTCCCTTGAAGGTGGCTGAGGGCAATCATCGCCTGCCTATCACGCGGGATAAATATGGTAATTTGGAGAACATTGATCCGAAATTGGAGCAGTCCATGGACCACTACCTGAATGACATGGCCCTGTTCGTGGAGGTCGTCAAAGCCCGGGGCTTTCGCAGCGCGGCGCAGGCCTTGGGGATGCCGAACTCGACCCTGTCGCGGCGCATCGGCGAACTGGAGAAATCCATCGGCCTGCGCCTGCTGCACCGCACCACGCGCAAGATCGAGTTGACCGAGGCCGGGCAGCTCTACTTCGAGCGCTGCAAGCGCATCGTCGACGAGGCGCGGCTGGCCCACGAACAACTGGGCCAGATGCTGGCCCAGCCCAGCGGCGTGCTGCGCGCGTCGCTGCCGGTGGACTTCGCCGTGACCTACCTGGCGCCGCTGATCGCCGAATTCGCCGCCCTCTACCCCGGCATCAGCTTCGACTTCGACCTGACCTCGCGCCGGGTGGATCTGGTCAGCGAGCCGTTCGACGTGGCGATCCGCATCGGCGAATCCGCGGACTCGCAACTGGTCGCCCGCGCCCTGGCCTCCCTGACCCCACGCCTCTACACCTCCCCCGGCTACCTGGCGCGCGCGGGAGAACCCGGCACCCCCGCCGAGCTGGAGCGGCACCAGTGCCTCAGCATCCTGAAGGCCGGTTCGTGGACCCTGCACGAGCACACGCGCAGCGAAACGGTAACGGTGGGCGGGCGTTACGCGCTCAACAGCATGGGCATGCTCCGGCGCCTGGCCGCCCTCGACCAGGGAATCGCCCTGATGCCGGAGGAAATCGCCGCGGACGAACTGGCCAGCGGCAAACTGCGCCAGATCCTGCCCGCCTGGCAGGGCACCGCGATACCGGTCTACGCCATGACCGAAACCCGCCTGCTGCCGGCGAAGACCCAGCGCTTCATCGAGTTCCTGCGCGAGCGTCTGGGGCGCTAGCCAGAGCCCGGAGCCGCCGCTCTATCGGGCTGTCGGCAATACCCGGCGATCGAGCCGTTCGCGCAGGAACTCGATCAGCGCCTGCACCGGCCGCGAGCCCTGGCGGTGCTGCGGATAGACCGCCGACAACGCCAACGGCTCGGTCTGGAATGCGTCCAGCACCGACACCAGGCGCCCGTCCCGTAGAGCCTCCTCGACAATGAAGGTCGGCAGGTAGGTGATGCCCATGCCGGCGATGGCCGCGTCCTTGAGCAGCTCGCCGTTGTTGACCCGCATCCGGCCGGTGACGTTGATTGCCAGGGGCTTGTTGCCCTGCCCGGCGAAACGCCATTGCACCTGGCGCCCGTGGCCATAGGGCAGGCAGTCGTGGCCATGCAGGTCCTCGGGTTCCTGCGGGGTGCCGCGCGCCGCCAGGTAGGCCGGGCTGGCGCAGTACACGCGCTGGATGGCGGCGATGCGACGGGCGATCAGGGTCGAGTCTTCCAGCACGCCGATGCGCAAGGCCAGGTCGTAGCCTTCGCCGAGCAGGTCCACCGGGCGGTCGCTGAGGTCGACCTCCACCGTGACCTCGCGATAGCGCTGCAGAAAGGCCGGCAGCAGATCCCCCAGGTGGGCCATGGCGAACGACAGCGGCGCGCTCAGGCGAATGGTGCCCCGCGGCTCGACGGTCTGCCCGGCGATGCCCTGCTCCACCTGCTCCACTTCGCCCAGCAGGCGCAGCGCCGACTCGTAGTAGCTCTGCCCCAAGGGCGTCACGTCCAACCGCCGGGTGGAGCGATTGAGCAGGCGCACGCCCAGGCGCTCCTCCAGCTGCATCAGCCGCCGGCTGACGAACTGCTTGGACAGGCCCAACTGGTCGGCCGCCGCGGTGAAGCTGCCGGAGTCCATGACCTGGCAAAAAATACGCATGTCTTCGAACGGGTTCATTGTCACTTCCTGGTTGACAGTCAGACGCTTTATAGCCGCTTTTTCGCCTTCCGGCACCTGATTAATCTGTGTCCATGGTGCTGACGCAGCCTGGCTTCACCCGCCCGCCGGCACTCTTCCCCTGTATTCGATTGTCAACGACACAAAAAAGGATTTAGCCATGAACATCGCCCAAAAAACCCTGACCGCCAGCCTCCTCGCCCTCACCATCGGCAGCGCCCATGCCGCCGGCGGCCCAGGCGTCGAGCACAACACCCAGGCCTTCCTCCAGGCCCTGGAGGCCGGTGGCGGCAAGCCGCTGGAACGACTGAGCCCCCAGGACGCCCGGGCAGTACTGGCGGGGGCACAGTCTTCGGTGAAGGTCGACCTGTCCGGGGTCGAGGTGAGCGATAGGACGATCAAGGTCGGCCAGCAGGACATTGCGCTGAAGATCGTGCGCCCCGCCAAGGTCAAGGGTGAGTTGCCGGTGTTCATGTTCTTCCACGGCGGTGGCTGGGTGCTGGGCGACTACCCGACCCACCAGCGGCTGATCCGCGACCTGGTGGTGGGTTCCGGCGCGGTGGCGGTGTATGTCGGCTACACCCCGTCGCCGGAAGCGCACTACCCGACGGCGATCAACCAGGCCTATGCCGCCACCCGCTGGGTTGCCGAGCATGGCCGCGAGATCGGCGTCGACGGCCAGCGCCTGGCGGTGGCCGGCAACAGCGTGGGCGGCAACATGGCGGCGGTGGTGGCCCTGATGGCCAAGGAACAGCGCACCCCGGCGCTGCGTTATCAGCTGCTGATGTGGCCGGTGACCGATGCCCGGTTCGACAACGGGTCCTATGGGCAATTCGCCGAAGGCCACTTCCTGACCCGGGGCATGATGCAGTGGTTCTGGGACAACTACACCACCGATGCCGCCGAGCGGGCGCAGGTGCATGCCTCACCGTTGCAGGCCAGCCCCGAACAGCTGCGCGGCTTGCCCGCCGCCCTGGTGCAGACCGCGGAGTTCGATGTGCTGCGCGATGAAGGCGAAGCCTATGCCCGCCACCTGGACGCGGCCGGCGTCCCGGTCACCGCGGTGCGCTACAACGGCATGATCCACGACTTCGGCCTGCTCAATCCCCTGAGCCAGATCCCCGAGGTCAAGGCCGCCGTGCGCCAGGCAGCGCTGGAACTCAAGACCCACCTGAACTGAGGCCCATCTGGAAGCCTGCCCCCGGGCAGGCTTTCTGCTACCCGCCCTGTCTTTAATCATCGGCATCGACTCACCCTCCACGAACGGCAGAAACATCCCCCCAAAAAGCCGCGGCCTTGAACCGCGGCTTTGCCATGCCCGCAGGAAAAAGGTTTGCCGAGCAGGAACCGCAAGACCTGCCTCCGCGATCCGCCTGGAAAAACGCGTCGCCCGGTTTGCGACGGCTGCGCCGCCGATCGCAGCCTCGCCAGGGCTCGGCAGCGGCTACAGGAATTGCGGTGTCGGTGTAGCCGCTGTCGAGCGCCAGCGAGGCTGCGAACGGCAACGCAGTTGCCGCAAGACCTGAGTCCGCGATCCGCCTGGAAAAACGCGTCGCCTGGTTTGCGACGGCTACGCCGCCGATCGCAGCCTCGCCAGGGCTCGGCAGCGGCTACAGGGACGGCGGTGTCTGTGTAGCCGCTGTCGAGCGCCAGCGAGGCTGCGAACGGCAACGCAGTTGCCGCAAGACCTGCCTCCGCGATCCGCCTGGAAAACCGTGTCGCCCGGTTTGCGACGGCTGCGCCGCCGATCGCAGCCTCGCCAGGGCTCGGCAGCGGCTACAGGAACGGCGGTGTCGGTGTAGCCGCTGTCGAGCGCCAGCGAGGCTGCGAACGGCAACGCAGTTGCCGCAAGACCTGAGTCCGCGATCCGCCTGGAAAAACGCGTCGCCTGGTTTGCGACGGCTACGCCGCCGATCGCAGCCTCGCCAGGGCTCGGCAGCGGCTACAGGGACGGCTGTGTCGGCAGCGGCTACAGGAATCGCGGGGGGTTGCGGGGCAAAAAAATGCCCGCACAGCGGCGGGCATTTTTGGTATCAAAGCTAGCGCCAGGCTTACTTGGCAGTGAAGGCCGTGTAGCTGTTGATCAGGTTGCGGTAGTTGGGGATGCGCTGGGACAGCAGGTTGGCCAGGCCTTCCATGTCGTTGCGCCAGTCGCGCTGCAGCTCGCAGGCCACGGAGAACCAGTTGACCAGTTGCGCGCCGGCGGCGGACATGCGGGCCCAGGCGGCCTGCTGCACCACCTCGTTGAAGGTGCCGGAAGCGTCGGTCACCACGAACACGTCAAAACCTTCTTCCAGGGCGCACAGGGTCGGGAACGCCACGCAGACGTCGGTCACCACGCCGGCGATGATCAGTTGCTTGCGGCCGGTGGCCTTGATCGCCTTGACGAAGTCTTCGTTGTCCCAGGCATTGATCTGGCCTGGACGGGCGATGTAGGGCGCGTCCGGGAACATTTCTTTCAGCTCGGGTACCAGCGGCCCGTTCGGACCGGCTTCGAAGCTGGTGGTGAGGATGGTCGGCAGCTTGAAGAACTTGGCGCAGTCGGCCAGGGCCAGCACGTTGTTCTTGAACTCGTTCGGCGAGAAGTCCTGCACCAGCGAGATCAGGCCGGTCTGGTGGTCGACCAGCAGGACCACGGCGTCGTTGATGTCCAGGCGCTTGTAGGTTGGGTTGCTCATGTGGAACTCCTTGGTGGATGGGTAGAGCGGTGGGCGCCGGCCATAGCGGCCGGCGCTTTGGGTTATGGGTCAGAAGGCGAAGCAGGAACAGCCGAAAGCGCCCCAGAAACCCTGGAAGTCGCTGACCGGCACATTCGACAGGCGCGCCCGCTCGTGGCTATGGGCGTGCACCGCGCACGGACCGCTGCACTGGTGCACCTGGGCCACCAACGGCGAGCTCGGGCGCCAGTGCCCCGGCACCTTGGCCACCGGCGACCAGTCCGGCAGTACCGGCACCGAGGGCGGCGCGAGCTTGGAGAAATCGTCGGCGGCGTACACCACCTTGCCGTCGACCACGGTCAGCACCGACTCGATCCACTTGATGGCTTCTTCCTCGACGCTGAAGAAATCCGCGGACAGGGCCGCCAGGTCCGCCAGCTGGCCGACCTTGATCTGGCCTTTCTTGCCCTGCTCCGAGGAGAACCAGGCGCTGCCATGGGTGAAGAGTTCCAGCGCGGTCTGCCGCGGCAGGCCTTCGGCGTGCAGGGCCATGCCGCCCACGGTCTTGCCGCTGACCATCCAGTACAGGGAAGTCCAGGGGTTGTAGCTGGAGACCCGGGTGGCGTCGGTACCGGCGCCCACCGGCACGCCTTCGGCCAGCATGCGCTGGATCGGCGGGGTCTGCTCGGCGGCCTTGGCGCCGTAACGGTCGACGAAGTATTCGCCCTGGAACGCCATGCGGTCCTGGATCGCGATACCGCCGCCCAGCGCCCGCACCCGCTCGATGTTTTTCGGCGTGATGGTTTCCGCGTG
>NZ_JBNNVU010000043.1:0-48091 GCF_050280705.1 Pseudomonas sp. NPDC089530
CCAAAAAACTCAGCCCGTACTCGCCAGGATTGGTCAGCGTGTCCGGTACGCGACCGTCTCAGCCCCGGGGCTCAAGAATCATGCAGGTAGTGGTGGCGCCTTGGCCAGCAGGCTGATGGAAATGGTCGAGGTGTTCGAGGCGAGGATGGTGTCCTCTTTGACCTGGTCTTCGACTTCGGCCAGTACCGCTTGCTTGACCTTCGGGTTCTCGACGACCGCTTCGACCACCAGGTCGACATGGCCGAAGTCACCGTAAGACAGGGTCGGGCGAATGCCGTTGAGCACTTCAGCCATCTTCGCCGCGGTCATGCGGCCTTTATCGACACGGCTGACCAGCAGCTTGGCGGCTTCTGCCAGGCCCTGCTCGATACCGTGTTCGTTGATGTCCTTCATCAGGATCGGCGTGCCTTTGGACGCCGACTGGTAGGCGATACCGCCACCCATGATGCCGGCACCGAGTACGGCGGCCTGCTTCACATCCTGGGCGATTTCGTCGTAGGCCTTGGCCTTTTTCTTCAGTTCCTGGTCGTTCAGGAACAGGCCGATCAGGCTCTGCGCGGCAGAGGTCTTGGCCAGTTTGACGAAGCCTGCGGCTTCGACTTCCAGTGCCTTGTCCCGACCGAAGTTGGCGGCTTTCTGGATGGTCTTGATGGCTTCGACCGGCGCCGGGTAGTTCGGGCCAGCCTGGCCTGCGACAAAACCCTTGGCGGTTTCGAAGGACATCATCTGTTCGATGGCGTTGAGCTTGAGCTTTTCCAGCTTCGGCTGACGCTTGGCCTTGTAGTCGAACTCGCCGGAGATGGCGCGCTTGACGGTGGCCAGGGCTGCTTCAAGCAGTTTTTCCGGAGCGACGACCGCATCGACAGCACCCACTTTCAGGGCGTCTTCGGCACGGTTTTCCTTGCCGGCGGCAATCCACTCGATGGCATTGTCGGCACCGATGATGCGCGGCAGGCGAACGGTACCGCCGAAGCCCGGGTAGATGCCCAGCTTGACTTCCGGCAGGCCGATCTTGGCGCTGGAGGACATGACGCGGTAGTCCGCCGCCAGGCACATTTCCAGACCGCCACCCAGCGCGATGCCATTGATCGCGGCAACGGTCGGCACGTTGAGGTCTTCGAAATCGCTGAAAATCTTGTTGGCTTCGAGGTTGCCTGCGACAAGCTCTGCATCCGGCAGCTTGAAGTTGTCGACAAATTCGGTGATGTCGGCACCGACGATGAACACGTCCTTGCCACTGCTGACGATCACGCCCTTGATCGACGCGTCTGCCTTGATGACGTCCACGGCCGAACGCAGTTCGTTCAGGGTAAGACGGTTGAACTTGTTGACGGACTCACCCTTGAGGTCGAAATTCAATTCGACGATGCCACTTTCAAGAGCCTTAACCGTGATGGCTTTACCTTCGTAAATCATCAACTGATCTCCACGATATGGAAGCTGAACAGTACACGTCGGACGCTAACTTCAGGCTCGACAGCGATGTTTCCATCGATGCTACGCCAATCCGCCAGGCACACCCGCCAACGCGATAGTCGGGATTCTGGAAAAGCGCTCGGCTAATACAAACGCTCAATTCATACGCCCGTTTGATTTGGGTACGCCACATTCACGGAAAATCCGACAATTGTCAATCGCCCAAAAGGCTGTTTGAAACGCGACTTCGCAGTCATTCCAGACAGGCGAGCCCGCCGATATGCCTGCCGCATTCCGGAACATTCATAAGGTCAATCTTTAGAAAAGTCGCCCTAATGCGTGGCAGCCGTGGACGAGCCCCAGCTACGCTGGCACGACCCCAGGGCAAAACAGGAGCGCGCTGTCGGAAAACCAGGCGTAAGATCAGTGACAGCCTATCCCTGCCCGCTCAGGACAAGGGATCGCAAGGATTTACCGGCCTGCCTGGCCACCCTCTGCCCGACCCTGTCGGGCTTTTTATTGCCTGGTGCTCGCAACCTGCGCCATTGCAGCGCAGGCCATGCCTCATGCCAGGGCCTTGAGCACCGCGGCAATGTCTTGCAAAACACTGACCTCGCCCCGCTCGCCCCAGTACAGGACGATCATCTGCCGGTCGGCCTCGACCTTGAAAACGTTGGCCGGCAGCGTCCGCAAGTGCTCGAGCAAGGCCGTATCCGCACACTCTTCCCGCCACTGGTTGACCCACACACCGGGTGCACTTTGCCAGTAGACCCAGCAGGCCGGCTGCCTACTGCGCCGCGGCCGATGATATTGCGCACAGGGGTTCGGCGGCTGCGGTTCCATCCAGTGCGGCCACTCCTGGGGCGCCAATTGCATGGCCAACCCCATGCGGCGCGCCTCCATGCGCAGGGCGATCTGCCCGCTCTGGCGGCGCGACGGGCGCAGCCAGGCCAGCGGACTCAACACCAGCGCGAGGATTGACACCACTATCCAGACCGTCATATCTGTACTCCCGATTCTTGATGAGCCGATTGATCCAGGTCGGGACCAATCCGCTTGAAACCAGCCATACTTGAAACTATTGCAATCCTCAGGAGGAGCACCTCATGCCCTACCACCATATTCTGGTCGCCGTAGATCTAACCGAAGAGTGCGACCCTGTGATTCACCGGGCGCGCGAGCTCTCGGTCAGCAACAGCGCCAAGCTGTCCATGGTGCACATTGTCGAACCGATGGCCATGGCCTTCGGTGGCGACGTCCCGATGGACCTGTCGCAACTGCAACAGCAGCAGTTCGACCAGGCCAAGGAACGCCTCGATCGCCTCATCACCAAATACCCTGAGCTGTCCAAGGAATACAGCCACCTGACCTATGGCCAGCCACGCCAGGAAATCCATCACCTGGCCAAGGAACAGGAATGCGACCTGATCGTGGTCGGTAGCCATGGTCGGCACGGCCTGGCCCTGCTGCTGGGCTCCACCGCCAATGACGTGCTGCACGGCGCCCCTTGCGACGTGCTGGCGGTGCATCTGGTCAAACGCTGAGCCCATCGGCGGCAGAATTTTTCGCCGGCGCCATCCCGCAAAAAAGCCCGACATGAATGTCGGGCTTTTTTATTGCCGCCAGGTCACTCAGGCATCCAGCTCGGCCCAGCGCTCGACCATCCCGTCCAGCTCGGCGTTGAGCTGTTCCAGCTGGGCGAGGACCGCCGTGGTTTCGGTGGCGGGACGCTGATAGAAACCGGCGTCGGCCATCTCCGCTTCCACCGCGGCGATCCGCTGCTCCATGGCCTCGATCTGGCCCGGCAATGCCTCGAGCTCGCGCTGCAGCTTGTAACTGAGCTTCTTCTTCGCCGCCGGTGCTTCCTGAACCGGCGCGGGAGCCGCTGCCGCAACAGGCGCCACCACCGCCGAGTTCAGCTCGGCCTTGCCGGACTTGTTCTCGGTCACGCCCAGCAGGCGCGGCGAACCGCCCTGACGCAGCCAGTCCTGATAACCGCCCACGTATTCGCGAACCTTGCCTTCGCCCTCGAACACCAGGGTGCTGGTCACCACGTTGTCGAGGAATGCCCGGTCGTGGCTGACCATCAGCACGGTGCCTTGGAAGGTCAGCAGCACTTCTTCCAGCAGCTCGAGGGTTTCCACGTCCAGGTCGTTGGTCGGTTCGTCGAGCACCAGCAGGTTGGCCGGCTTGCTGAACAGCTTGGCCAGCAACAGGCGGGCACGCTCGCCACCGGACAGCGCCTTGACCGGCGTGCGGGCCCGCTGCGGGCTGAACAGGAAGTCGCCGAGGTAACTGAGCACGTGGCGGCTCTGGCCGTCGATCTCGATAAAGTCGCGGCCTTCGGCGACGTTGTCGATCACGGTCTTTTCCAGATCCAGCTGGTGACGCAGCTGGTCGAAGTACGCCACGTCGATACGGGTGCCCTCTTCCACCGTGCCGCTGGTCGGCACCAGGCCACCCAGCATCAGCTTGAGCAGGGTGGTCTTGCCGGTGCCATTGGCGCCCAGCAGGCCGATACGGTCGCCGCGCTGCAGGACCATGGAGAAGTTCTTGACCAGGAACGGACCGTCCGGATGGGCGAAGCTCACGTCTTCGAGGACCATCACCTGCTTGCCGGACTTCTCGGCGGTTTCCAGCTGGATATTGGCCTTGCCGGTACGCTCGCGACGTTCACTGCGCTCGACGCGCAGGGCCTTGAGCGCGCGCACCCGGCCTTCGTTACGGGTACGACGGGCCTTGATGCCCTGACGGATCCAGACCTCTTCCTGGGCCAAGCGCTTGTCGAACAGCGCGTTGGCCGTCTCTTCGGCCGCCAGCACTGCTTCCTTGTGCACCAGGAAACTGGCGTAGTCGCCGTTCCAGTCGATCAGGCCACCACGGTCCAGCTCGAGAATCCGGGTCGCCAGGTTCTGCAGGAAGGAACGGTCGTGGGTAATGAAGAGGACCGCGCCCTGGAAGTCCTTGAGGGCTTCTTCCAGCCAGGCGATGGCGCCGATATCCAGGTGGTTGGTCGGTTCGTCGAGCAGCAGCAGGTCCGGCTCGGAAACCAGGGCCTGGGCCAGCAGCACGCGACGACGCCAGCCGCCGGACAATTCGGCGAGGGTCTTGTCGGCCGGTAACTGCAGGCGGCTCAGGGTGCTGTCCACCAGGGTCTGCAAGCGCCAGCCGTCACGGGCTTCGAGGTCGTGCTGGACGTGCATGAGCTTTTCCAGGTCGGCGTCGGTGACGATGTTCTGGCTCAGGTGGTGATACTGCGCCAGCAACTCGCCCACGCCATCGAGGCCCTGGGCGACGACGTCGAACACCGTCCGCTCGTCAGCTACCGGCAATTCCTGCGGCAATTCGCCGATTTTCAGGCCGGGCGTGCGCCATACGGAACCGTCGTCGGGCTTCTGATCGCCCTTGACCAGCTTCAGCATGCTGGATTTGCCAGTACCGTTACGACCGATGATGCACACCCGCTCACCACGGGCGATCTGCCAGGACACCTTGTCCAACAACGGCATAGCGCCGAACGCAAGGGACACATCGCTGAATTTGAGCAGGGTCATGAGCTTCTCCAAAAACCGGGCGCGCATTCTACCTGAGTTGAGCCCCCAGAAGGCCGGCATTTTCGCTCCTGAAGCAACCTGAACAACATTTGCCGCGAACTTGTGACGAGTGGCTGGCAAAGCTTTCACCCGTTGCTGGCAAAAGGCTAAGCTAGGGAACAATCAGTGTTGGCATCGTCGGCACTTGTCATGATTTTTCTGCACGGATGTCTCATGCGCAGTCGCCTTTTCAGTCTGTTTTCCTGCCTGCTTTTTTCTGCCTCTGCCGTGCACACAGCTCAGGCCGCGGACCTCTCCCTCCAGCGTCAATATTACGATGAAGCCAAACGCGCCCTGGCCAAGGGCGATTCCGGTCCGTATTTCCGCTACAGCCAGGTCCTCGCCGACTATCCGCTCGAACCCTACCTGGCCTATGACGAACTGACCGCCCGGCTCAAGACCGCCAGCAACGCCGAGATCGAAAAATTCCTCCACGAACACGGCGACCTGCCCCAGGCCAACTGGATGAAACTGCGCTGGTTGCGCTGGCTCGCCGAACGCGGCGACTGGGCCACCTTCGTCAAGTATTACGACCCCAAACTCAACTTCACTGAGCTGGACTGCCTGAACGCGCAATATCAGCTGGGCCACAACCTCAAGGCCGAAGGTTACGCCGCCACCGACAAGCTGTGGCTGAGCGGCAAGTCCCTGCCCGCCACCTGCGACGCGCTGTTCGCCCAGTGGGCCGCCGAAGGCCAGTTGACCGAACAGAAGCGCTGGCAGCGCACCAAACTGGCCGCCGAAGCCCGCAACTACCCGCTGGCCAACAGCCTGGTCAAAAGCATGACCACCCTCGCCCCCCAGGGCCGGCTGATGATAGACGTCACCCAGAAGCCCGAGCTGCTCAGCCAGCCCTCGCGCTTCACCCCGGCCAGCGAGGCCATGTCCGACGTGGTCGGCCTGGGTCTGCGCCGCCTGGCCCGCCAGGATCCGGACCGGGCCATGGCCCTGCTCGACGGTTATGCCAGCAGCATGCACTTCTCCCGTGACGAAAAAGTGGCCATTGCCCGGGAAATTGGCCTGACCCTGGCCCGGCGCTTCGACAGCCGCGGCCTGGAGGTGATGACCAAGTACGATCCCGAGCTGCGCGACAACACCGTTTCCGAGTGGCGCCTGCGCCTGCTGTTGCGCCTGGCCCGCTGGGAAGACGCCTACCAGTTGACCCGCAAGCTGCCCCAGGACCTGGCGACCACCAACCGCTGGCGCTACTGGCAGGCCCGCAGCCTCGAGCTGGCCGAACCGCAGAACCCCCAGGCCCAGACCCTCTATAAAGGCCTGGCCAACGAGCGCGACTTCTACGGCTTCCTCGCGGCCGACCGCACCCAACTGCCGTACCAGCTGAACAACAAGCCACTGATGCTCAGCCAGCAACTGATCAACAAGGTGCGCAACACGCCTGGTGTGCGCCGGGCCCTGGAGTTCCATGCCCGGGGCGAGATCGTCGATGGCCGCCGCGAGTGGTACCACGTCAGCCGTCACTTCAGCCGCGACGAAATGGTCGCCCAGGCCAAGCTGGCCTACGACCTGAAGTGGTACTTCCCGGCGATCCGCACCATCAGCCAGGCAAAATACTGGGACGACCTGGACATCCGCTTCCCGATGGCCCACCGCGACACCCTGGTGCGCGAGGCCAAGGTCCGCGGCCTGCATTCGAGCTGGGTGTTCGCCATCACCCGCCAGGAAAGCGCGTTCATGGACGATGCCCGCTCCGGCGTCGGCGCGGCCGGCCTGATGCAACTGATGCCCGGCACCGCCAAGGAAACCGCGCGCAAGTTCAGCATTCCGCTGGCCTCGCCGCAGCAGGTGTTCAACCCGGACAAGAACATCCAGCTCGGCGCCGCCTACCTGAGCCAGGTGCACAGCCAGTTCAATGGCAACCGGGTGCTCGCGTCCGCCGCCTACAACGCCGGCCCCGGCCGCGTGCGCCAATGGCTGCGCGGCGCCGACCACCTGAGCTTCGACGTCTGGGTGGAGAGCATCCCGTTCGACGAAACCCGCCAGTACGTGCAGAACGTGCTGTCCTATTCGGTGATCTACGGCCAGAAGCTCAATTCGCCCCAACCGTTGGTGGATTGGCACGAGCGCTATTTCGACGATCAGTAAGTACTGACACCGAAAATGAAAATGCCCGCAGCGATGCGGGCATTTTCGTTTCTGCGCAGAGCCCCTTACGAGGACGCCGGCTGGTCGAACTGCAAAGCTGCCAGGCGCGCATACAGGGGATTGCTGGCAATCAGTTCCTGATGAGTGCCCACGGCCACCAGCCGGCCCTGATCCATTACCGCGATCCGGTCGGCGTTCTTCACCGTGGCCAGGCGATGGGCGATCACCAGGGTGGTGCGATTCTGCATCAGGCTGGGCAAGGCTTGCTGGATCAGGTGTTCGCTCTGGGCATCCAGGGCGCTGGTGGCTTCGTCCAGCAACAGGATCGGCGCATCCACCAGCAGCGCCCGGGCAATCGCCAGGCGCTGGCGCTGGCCGCCGGAAAGCCCCAGCCCGGCATCGCCGAGATGGGTCTGGTACCCCTGGGGCAGTTTCTCGATGAACTCGTGGGCATAGGCGATCCTGGCCGCCTCCCTGACCTGCTCGGTGGTGGCCGAGGGTTTGCCGTACCGAATGTTCTCTTCGATGCTGCCGAAGAACAGCGCCGGGCTTTGCGAGACCAGGGCAAAACAACGCCGCACATCCTGCGGGTCGAGCCGGGTCAAGGGCACGCCGTCGAGCAGGATGCGGCCCTGCTCCGGGTCGTAGAAACGCAACAGCAGATCGTAGAGGGTCGATTTGCCCGCCCCCGACGGCCCGACCAAGGCCAGGGTTTCCCCTTCTCGGATGCTCAGGCTCAGACCATCGACGGCGTAGCTGTCCGGACGCGAGGGATAAGAAAAGCGCAGGTTCTCCAGCACCAGCTCGCCCCGTACCCGTTCGGGTAAGGCCAACAGGCCAGCGCTCGGCGGCCGGATGAGGTTTTCCGAACGCAGCAGCTCGGCAATCCGCTCCGCCGCGCCGGCGGCCCGTTGCAGCTCGCCGATCACCTCGCTCAGGGTGCCGAAGGCGCTGCCGACGATCAGGCTGTAGAAGACAAAGGCCGCCAGCTCGCCACTGGAAATCCGCCCGGCGATCACATCCATGCCGCCGACCCAAAGCATCACCCCGACCGCCCCCAGCACCAGCACGATCACCAGGGTGATCAGCCAGGCGCGCTGGACGATCCGTCGCCGCGCGGTGTTGAACGCCTCCTCCACCGTCAGCGCAAAACGCCGCTCGTCCTGCGCCTGGTGGTTATAGGCCTGGACCGTCTTGATCTGGCCCAGGGTCTCCGCCACGTAGCTGCCGACATCGGCGATACGGTCCTGGCTCAGGCGCGACAGGCTGCGCACCCGGCGGCCGAACACCAGGATCGGCACCAGCACCAGAGGCAGGGCAATCACTACGATGCTGGTGAGCTTGGGGTTGGTGACGAACAGCAGCACGATGCCGCCGATCACCATCAGCGCGTTGCGCAAGAACAGCGAGAGGGACGAGCCGATCACCGATTGCAGCAAGGTGGTGTCGGCGGTCAGCCGCGACTGGATCTCCGAACTGCGATTGTTCTCATAGAAGCCCGGATGCAGGTAGATCAGGTGATTGAACACGTCTCGGCGGATGTCCGCCACGCAGCGCTCGCCAATCCACGACACCAGGTAGAAACGCACGAACGTCCCCACCGCCAGCCCCAGCACCAGCAGCAGAAACAGGCCGATGGACTGGTTGAGCAGGTCCGGCGACCCGGTCATGAATCCCCGGTCCACCAACAGACGGATGCCCTGCCCCATGGACA
This sequence comes from Pseudomonas sp. NPDC089530, assembly GCF_050280705.1. Lineage (NCBI taxonomy): Bacteria > Pseudomonadati > Pseudomonadota > Gammaproteobacteria > Pseudomonadales > Pseudomonadaceae > Pseudomonas > Pseudomonas sp. NPDC089530. The sequence goes on from NZ_JBNNVU010000043.1 coordinate 8,827, forward strand.
GGGTGATGCCTGCCGTCACCACCAGCGCCACCAGCGCCCCCAGGGCCTGCCAGCGATAAGGCGCGATGAAACGACTGGCCAGGCGGATCGCCCGGCGTTGACGCGAAGAGAGCATGAAGTTCATCCGGGAACGTACCTGGGTGACGGGGCCGAATTGGTCGGAAGTTGATTGCCCTAGAGCTTAGGTAAATCACAATGAGTCAGGTTAATTATGTCCACTGACACTAGCGCCTAGATGCTATTGGTCTAAGGTCCGAGTGGCACTCCTCGGGTATTTCTGTTGGACTGCAGACTCATGAGAAGCGCCGCGATGAAGTCTCGTAGGAAGTTGTCACAGCTTGGTCACTTGGCGATCTTAAAGTAAGTGCATTACCTGATGAGGAGACAGGCCATGTCCTTGCAAGAACGCAGCAATGACAAGATTGAAGTGATTCGTACCCACCCTGACCAGTCTCTGGGATGCGCCATCATCGACGCACAGGGCCGTGAAGTACCGATCACCGAAGACATGATCCAGAACGCCTGCCGCGAACTGGAAAAGCGACTGGTCAAGCCTGCACGGCAAGATTGACACATAGCCTCACGTCCTCTTGACCCGGCCCCGAGGCCGGGTTTTTTATGCCCGCTCCCCACCCCGCCAAACCACCCGAATCGCATTCAGGCCGATCAGCGAACCAGTACCGCCCCCAAGGCCGTAACGATCTGCTGCAAGCCTGCCGCGTCACCGTGCAGGTGCACGGCCAGCCCATCGATTTCCCGTCGCGGCGGATAGCCCTTGCGCAAGGCATCGAAGGCCACGCGCTGCTCGGCCGCGCTGCCTACCAGGCTGCGACGGAAATCCGCATCGTCGCGACGCGGGTCGTAGACCGCCCGGCAGATCATCGCCAGGGACCACGCCGGATCGCTGCCGGCATCGAGGCTCACTTGCGCCAGCCATGGCCGCGGCAGCAGGTCATGCAAACGGATCGAAGGCGGCTGCCCGAGGAAATCGCAGAACGCCTGATAGATCTGCGCCGTGCCGCGCTGCCGGCCGTCAAGGCTGTAACCGGCGATATGCGGCGTGGCCAGCACGCACAGGTCGGCCAGGGCCACATCGACCTGGGGCTCGCCTTCCCAGACATCCAGCACCGCCTGCAGGTCTTCGCGCTCCAGCAGCACCTCGCGCAGGGCACTGTTATCCACCACCGCGCCACGGCTGGCGTTGATCAGCCAGGCGCCGGGACGCAGTTGCTGCAACCGCTGCTTGTCCAGCAGGTGCCAGGTCGGCCGCTCGCCGGTCTTGGTCAGTGGGGTGTGCAGGCTGATGACGTCGCACTGGGCCAGGATCTGCTCCAGGCTGACATAGTCGCCCCCCTCGGCCGCCTGCCGGGGCGGGTCGCAGACCAGGACCTTCCAGCCCAGGCCGCGCAACACCTCGATCAGCCGCCCGCCGACCTCGCCCGCGCCGACCACGCCGTAAGTGCGCTGCGTCAGGTCGACGCCTTCGATTTCCGCCAGGGTCAGCAGGCTGCCCAGCACATAGTCCACCACCCCCCGCGCATTGCAGCCCGGCGCACTGGACCAGCGGATGCCCGCTTCGTGGAAATACTCGAGGTCCAGGTGATCGGTGCCGATGGTGCAGGTGCCGACAAAACGCACCTGGCTACCTTCAAGCAGGGCGCGGCTGACCTGGGTCACCGAACGCACCAGCAACACATCGGCGCCCTCGATGGCGGCACGGTCGATGGCGCGCCCCGGGAAACGGCGAATCTCGCCGAAACCGGCAAAAAAGGCATCGAGCAGGGGAATATTCTCGTCGGCAACAATCAGCATGGCAGGCTCCTTTCGCGGTGCCGCAGTTTAGGCGCAGAAGGCCGTTTTGAGCCAGCGAGCAATCCCTCTTGCCAGCCGCCGCAGGCGCTTACAAATCGACAACAGAGGTTTTTTCCTGACCCTTGTGTCAATGCGTAGAATACGCCGCCCTGCGCATCAACCCTGTGGACGCTTTGCCCGTGAATTCCGTAACCGATACCCCCGCCCTCACCCTGAACCGCCCGGCCCGGGTGCGCCTTGAACTGCGCGGCCTGCTGGCACTGGCCCTGCCGATCATGATCGCGCAACTGGCGACCACGGCCATGGGCTTCGTCGATGCGGTGATGGCCGGACGGGTGAGCCCGCGGGACCTGGCGGCGGTGGCGCTGGGCAACTCGATCTGGATTCCGGTGTACCTGCTGATGAGCGGCACCCTGCTGGCCACTACCCCGAAAGTGGCGCAACGGGTCGGCGCCGGCACCTTTGGCGAAATCGGCCCGCTGGTGCGCCAGGCGCTGTGGCTGGCACTGGTGGTCGGCCTGAGCGCCAGCCTGATCCTGGTCAACGCCGAACCGGTCCTGCACCTGATGAAGGTCGACCCGCAGTTGATCGGCCCCTGCATGGAATACCTGCACGGCATCGCCAGCGGCATGCCGGCCGTGGCGCTGTATTACGTCCTGCGCTGCTTCAGCGACGCCCTGGGCCGCACGCGGCCGAGCATGGTCATGGGCCTGTGCGGCCTGGCGCTGAACATTCCGATCAACTACGTGTTCATCTATGGCCACCTCGGCGTACCGGCCATGGGTGGCGTCGGTTGCGGCTGGGCCACCGCCATCGTCATGTGGGCGATGATGCTCGGCCTGGCCGGCTGGACCCGCTGGGCCCCGGTCTACCAGAGCAGCCAGCTGTTCCAGCGTTTCGACTGGCCGCAATGGGCGGTGATCAAGCGCCTGCTGGGCGTCGGCCTACCGATCGGCATCGCGGTGTTCGCCGAGTCGAGCATCTTCGCGGTGATCGCCCTGCTGATCGGCAGTCTCGGTGCCACAGTGGTGGCCGGGCACCAGATCGCCCTGAATATCAGCTCCCTGCTGTTCATGATTCCGTATTCCCTGGGCATGGCGGTCACGGTGCGAGTCGGCCAGGCTCTGGGCGCCGGCAACCCGCAGCAGGCGCGCTTCGCCGCCGGTGTCGGGCTGGGCGCGGCGCTGACTTTCGCGCTGTTCTCCGCCAGTCTGATCCTGCTGCTGCGCGAATCCATCGCCTCGATCTACACCCCGGACACCGCGGTGATCCAGGTGGCGGCGATGCTGATCGTGTACGCCGCGCTCTACCAGTTCTCCGACGCGATCCAGGTGATCTGCGCCGGCGCCCTGCGCGGCTACCAGGACACCCGGGCAACCATGGTCCTGACGCTGTTCGCCTACTGGGGTATAGGTTTGCCGGTGGGGTATGTGCTGGGGCTGACCGACTGGTTCGGCCCCGCCAGCGGCCCGAGCGGGCTGTGGGAAGGCCTGATCGCCGGTTTGAGCTGCGCGGCGCTGATGCTGTCGATCCGCCTGGCACGCAGCGCACGCAAGCGGATCCGTATCGGCCAGGCGGCGGGTTAACCGGACTTCTTGCGAATCCAGTACAGGTAGGTGCCTGCCTCTTCCTCCTGGGCGACCAGTTCATGGTCGAGGAACACGCAGAACTTGGGGATGTCGCGGCGGGTCGAGGGATCGGTGGCGATCACCTTGAGCAGGCCGCCGGGCTGCAGGTCACGAATATGCTGGTGCAGCATCATGACCGGCTCCGGGCAATTGAGCCCGGTGGCGTCCAGCGTGCCGTCGACCGGCGTATCGATGATTTGGCTCATAACTCACTCCTGAAACTGGCCGGCATTGTCGCGCAATGCCGGCACCGACGCTATCTGTGGCATTGCGCCGCAACCGCGATCAACGGGCCTTGGCTTTCTTTTCATCCAGCCGGCGCAGATGGCAGGTCACTTCTTCACGGTCGTGGTACAGCTGCTTGCAGCCGATGGCCACCCGGATGCCCCGTGCCTTGAAGCCCTCCTCGATCCGTTCGAGCAGGCGCTTCACTTCCGCGTAACGCTGCTTCATCGGCAGCTTCAGGTTGACCACCGCTTCGCGGCAATGGCCCTCGCCGATCCAGGTTTCCAGCAAGGCGGCATTGCGCGCCGGCTTCTCGACGATGTCGCAGACCATCCAGTCCACCGGCTGCTTGGGCTTGTAGGTGAAGCCGTCGGCCATCAGGTGCTGCACCAGGCCGGTGTCCATCAGGCTTTCGGCCATCGGTCCGTTGTCGATGGCGGTGACCAGCATGCCGCGGTTGACCAGCTGCCAGGTCCAGCCACCCGGGGCGGCCCCCAGGTCGACGCCAGTCATGTCGCCATGCAGGCGCTCGTCCCACTGATCGCGGGGGATGAAGTGATGCCAGGCCTCCTCCAGCTTCAGGGTCGAGCGGCTCGGCGCTTCCCGGGGGAACTTCAGGCGCGGGATCCCCATCGGCCACATCGCCGAATTGCCAGCGTCCGCCAGGCCGACAAAGACCTCGCGACCGCTTTTGAAGGTCAGCAGCAAACGCGGCTTGGCGGCATCGTCCACCAGCTTGCCGGCGGCCGTCAGCGCCTTGCGCAGCGGCCCCTCGAATTTCTTGCAGAAGTTCGACAGCTCCTTGCCGTCATTGGTATCCACCACCTCCAGCCACAGGCTGCCGCAGGTGGGAAAGCTCGCCAGCTGGGCCAGGATCACGCTGATGCGATCGGTTTCCGGCAGATCGACGAAAGCCCCCCGCGCCCATTGCCGCGGGAAGATCAGCTCGGCGAAACGCAGTTCGCGCATCAGGCGCTCGGCGCCGTCCGCTTCGCTGCAGACGAACTCGGCGCAGGCGGTGCCCGGCTTGGCCTTGGCATACCCGGCCACGTTCAGGCGCGCGGCCTGGTCGGCGATCTCGGAACAGACTTCGCCTTCGAAGCCCGGTCGGCAGTGCATAAAGAGGGTGTTCATCGAATCTCCTGGGCCATTGGCAATCAATCATGCGCAAACCCGCGGTAGCAAAGCCTGTCACGAAAACCGGCGCATGATAGCCGAGTTCGGAACCTTGGACTTGTCCATAGAGTCCAGTTATTAGCCAGCTAAGAAAAACAGCGCTAGGTTAAGAGCTCTGTCCGTCCCGTCAGGTCCGTAGCCGTGCGGATCACAAGGAGTCCTTCAATGCCGTCCCTCGATAGCCTGAAAACCCTTAAAACCCTGGAAATCGACGACAAGACCTACCACTACTTCAGCCTGCCCGAAGCCGCCAGAAGCCTTGGCGATCTCGACAAGCTGCCGATGTCGTTGAAAGTCCTGCTGGAAAACCTGTTGCGCTGGGAAGACGACAAGACCGTCACCGGCGCCGACCTCAAGGCCCTCGCCGCCTGGCTCAAGGAGCGCCGCTCCGACCGGGAAATCCAGTACCGCCCGGCCCGGGTGCTGATGCAGGACTTCACCGGCGTGCCGGCGGTGGTCGACCTGGCGGCCATGCGCGCGGCCATGGCCAAGGCCGGCGGCGACCCGCAACGCATCAACCCGTTGTCGCCGGTGGACCTGGTGATCGACCACTCGGTGATGGTCGACAAGTTCGCCAGCAGCACCGCCTTCGAACAGAACGTCGACATCGAAATGCAGCGCAACGGCGAACGTTATGCCTTTCTGCGCTGGGGCCAGAGCGCCTTCGACAACTTCAGCGTGGTACCGCCGGGAACCGGGATCTGCCACCAGGTCAACCTGGAATACCTGGGCCGCACGGTCTGGACCAAGGACGCAGACGGCCGCACCTACGCCTTCCCCGACACCCTGGTCGGCACCGACTCCCACACCACTATGATCAACGGCCTCGGCGTGCTCGGCTGGGGCGTGGGCGGGATCGAGGCCGAGGCGGCGATGCTCGGCCAGCCGGTGTCGATGCTGATCCCGGAAGTCATCGGCTTCAAACTCACCGGCAAGCTCAAGGAAGGCATCACCGCCACCGACCTGGTGCTGACCGTCACCCAGATGCTGCGCAAGAAAGGCGTGGTCGGCAAATTCGTCGAGTTCTACGGCGATGGCCTGGCCGACCTGCCGCTGGCCGACCGCGCCACCATCGCCAACATGGCCCCCGAATACGGCGCCACCTGCGGGTTCTTCCCGGTGGACGAGGTCACCCTGGAATACCTGCGCCTGTCCGGCCGCCCGGACGCCGCGGTGAAACTGGTGGAGGCCTACAGCAAGGCCCAGGGCCTGTGGCGCCTGCCGGGCCAGGAGCCGGTGTTCACCGACAGCCTGGCCCTGGACATGGCCACGGTCGAAGCCAGCCTCGCCGGGCCGAAGCGGCCCCAGGACCGGGTCTCGCTGCCCGGCGTCGGCCAGGCCTTCAGCGACTTCCTCGACCTGCAGTTCAAGCCCAACAGCAAGGAAGAAAACCGCCTGGAAGGCGAAGGTGGCGGTGGCGTCGCCGTGGGTAATGCCGACCTGGTGGGGGAAGCCGATTACCACCACGACGGCCAGACCTATCGCCTGAAAAACGGCGCGGTGGTGATCGCCGCCATCACCTCCTGCACCAACACCTCCAACCCCAGCGTGATGATGGCCGCTGGCCTGGTGGCGAAAAAGGCCGTGGAAAAAGGCCTGAAGCGCAAGCCTTGGGTGAAGAGTTCGCTGGCGCCCGGCTCCAAGGTGGTCACCGACTATTACAAGGCCGCCGGCCTGAACCAGTACCTCGATGCCCTGGGCTTCGACCTGGTGGGTTATGGCTGCACCACGTGCATCGGCAACTCCGGCCCGTTGCCGGAGCCGATCGAGAAGGCCATCCAGAAAGCCGACCTGACCGTCGCCTCGGTGCTGTCCGGCAACCGCAACTTCGAAGGCCGCGTGCATCCGCTGGTGAAAACCAACTGGCTGGCCTCGCCGCCGCTGGTGGTCGCCTATGCCCTGGCCGGCAGCGTGCGCATCGATATCAGCCGCGATCCGTTGGGCGAAGGCGCGGACGGCAAGCCGGTCTACCTGCGCGACATCTGGCCGAGCAGCAAGGAAATCGCCGACGCCGTGGCCCAGGTCAACACCCGGATGTTCCACAAGGAATACGCTGAGGTGTTCGCCGGCGACGCCCAGTGGCAAGCCATCGAAGTGCCGCAAGCCGCGACCTATGTCTGGCAGCAGGACTCCACCTATATCCAGCATCCACCGTTCTTCGACGACATCGGTGGCCCGCTGCCGGTGATCGAGGACGTCAAGGGCGCGCGGGTCCTGGCATTGCTCGGCGACTCGGTGACCACCGACCACATCTCCCCGGCCGGCAATATCAAGGCCGACAGCCCGGCCGGCCGCTACCTGCGCGAGCAAGGCGTGGAACCGCGGGACTTCAACTCCTACGGCTCGCGCCGCGGCAACCACGAAGTGATGATGCGCGGCACCTTCGCCAACATCCGCATCCGCAACGAAATGCTCGGCGGCGAAGAAGGCGGCAACACCCTCTACATTCCCACCGGCGAGAAGCTGTCGATCTACGACGCGGCCATGCGCTACCAACAGGCAGGCACGCCGCTGGTGGTGATCGCGGGCCAGGAATACGGCACCGGTTCCAGCCGCGACTGGGCGGCCAAGGGCACCAACCTGCTGGGGGTCAAGGCGGTGATCGCCGAGAGCTTCGAGCGCATCCATCGCTCCAACCTGGTGGGCATGGGGGTCCTGCCGCTGCAGTTCAAGCTCGACCAGAACCGCAAGAGCCTGAACCTCTCCGGCAAGGAAACCCTGGAGATCCAGGGCCTGACCGGCGTCGAACTGACGCCGCGGATGAACCTGACCCTGGTGATTACCCGTGAGGATGGGCGCCAGGAAAAGGTCGAGGTGCTGTGCCGCATCGACACCCTGAACGAAGTGGAATACTTCAAGTCCGGGGGGATCCTGCACTACGTCCTGCGGCAGCTGATCGCCGCCTAACACCACGCTGTACAGCCAACACCGCCTTCGGGCGGTGTTTTTGTTTCACTTATTCATCGTCCCCGCCTCGTTATACTGGCCCCCCGCTCGTTCTATCCAGTAACCGCTGACGCAGGTTGTGCGAGCGGCTGATTCCATTCTTCTGCAACAAGGATTTCCCATGACTGCTCTGCCATGGATGTACCTGGCACTTCTCTCCATCGGCTATGCCCTGGCCCTGAGCTACGGCCAGTTGGGCCTGCTGGCGGCGGTTTCCGTCGCCCTGCTGCTGGTCGCCGGCTTTGCCGTGCGCCAACAGAAAAGCCGCTATGCCCGCTACCTGGGACACGGCCTGTTTGTGGTCCTGGCCCTGGCGCTGGCCATGCATTGGTTGCCCGGTTTCTACAACGGTCGCGCCATCGCCCCGGAACGCCTCACCGCCGATGCCGTGCCATTTTCCATGTACCTGAACCAGGACAAGCCGCTGATCGGCTTCTGGTTGCTGCTGGTCTGCCCCTGGATCGTCGGGCGGCGCTCGCTGCGCCTGTCCCTCTACGCCACCGCCCTGGCCTTGACCCTGACCGCCGTGGCGGCCCTGGGCGGCGCGGTGCTGCTGGGGATCATCAGCTGGGCGCCGAAATGGCCGGACCAGGCCTGGCTGTGGGTCCTGAACAACCTGCTGCTGGTCACCCTGGTGGAAGAAGCGCTGTTCCGTGGCTACATCCAGGGCGGCCTGAGCCGTCGCTTCAAGAATCTGCCCTACGGCGAAAACCTGGCCCTGATGGGCGCGGCCCTGCTGTTCGGCCTGGTGCATGTGGGTGCCGGTTGGCAATGGTGGCTGCTAGCGAGCATCGCCGGTGTCGGTTACGGCCTGGCCTACCGCTTTGGCGGCCTGGGAGCGGCCATCGCCACGCATTTCGGCTTGAACCTGTTGCACTTCGGGCTGTTCACCTACCCGATGCTGGCGGGTTGACTACGCTGAGCCGAGCCCCTTGCACAGGGCCTCGGCTTGCTCCTGGCTCTTCGTCCCTACAGGGCACATCCGGCAGGATCAAGCCCCAGTCAATGAGACACTTCTCAAATCCCGGAAAAAAATTTCAATAATCGGCGAAGCCAGCCGATGACTTCTCAAAGCCTTGCGGATTGAAAAAAAATGCGTAACAACCAGCCTGTAACCCAGCGCGAACGTACCTTTCCAGCCCAGCAACGGTTGATCTCCACTACCGATGCCAAAGGCGTGATCACCTACTGCAACGATGCCTTCGTTGAAATCAGCGGGTTTTCGCGGGAAGAACTGCTCCGCGCACCGCACAACCTGGTCCGTCACCCTGACGTCCCGGCCGCGGTGTTCGCCCATATGTGGGGCACCCTGAAACAAGGCTTGCCATGGATGGGCATTGTCAAGAATCGCTGCAAGACCGGTGACCACTACTGGGTCAACGCCTACGTGACACCGGTCTTCGAAGGCCAGCAAGTGGTCGGCTACGAGTCGGTGCGGGTCAAACCCACCGCCGAGCAGGTCCGCCGCGCCGAAGCGCTCTACCAACGCATCAACCAGGGCAAGTCGGCCATTCCGAAGCGGGACAAATGGTTGCCGATCCTCCAGGACTGGCTGCCGTTCATCCTGATCAGCCAACTGAGCTTCCTGATTGGCGTCTGGCTCAACTCTTCCTGGGGCTTCGCCCTGGCCGCCGGCCTGTCCGTGCCGCTCGGCCTGCTGGGCCTGAGCTGGCAACAGCGTGGCCTCAAGCGCCTGCTGCGCCTGGCCGAACAGACCACCTCCGACCCGCTGATCGCCCAGATGTACACCGACAGCCGCGGCGCCCAGGCGCGCCTGGAGATGTCGATCCTCAGCCAGGAAGCCCGCCTGAAAACCTGCCTGACCCGCCTGCAGGACACCGCCGAGCACCTCAACGAGCAGGCCCGGCAATCCGACGCCTTGGCGCACAACAGCTCCAGCGGCCTGGAACGCCAGCGCGTGGAAACCGAACAGGTGGCCACCGCGGTCAACCAGATGGCCGCCACCACCCAGGAAGTGGCCAGCCACGTGCAGCGCACGGCCGACGCCACCCAGGAAGCCAACCGCCTCACCGGCCGCGGTCGCGACATAGCCGGGGAAACCCGCGAAGCGATCCAGCGCCTGTCGGCGGCAGTGGGTGAAACCGGCCTGACCGTGACCCAACTGGCCAAGGACAGCGATGAGATCGGTGGCGTGGTCGATGTGATCAAGGGCATCGCCGACCAGACCAACCTGCTGGCATTGAACGCCGCCATCGAGGCAGCGCGCGCCGGTGAGATGGGCCGCGGCTTCGCCGTGGTGGCCGACGAGGTGCGCCAACTGGCGCAACGCACCAGCGAATCCACCGGACAGATCCACAACCTGATCGCCAAGCTCCAGCAGACCGCCAGCTCGGCAGTGCAGACCATGGACGCCGGGCACCGTCAGGCCGAGGAAGGCGTGGCCCGGGTCCTGGAAGCCGACCAGGCGTTGGTGGGGATCAGCGAAGCGGTGGCCAACATCACCGACATGACCACCCAGATCGCCGCCGCCACCGAAGAGCAAAGCGCCGTGGCCGAGGAGATCAGCCGCAACATCAGCACCATTGCCCAACTGGCCGACCAGACTTCGGAGCAGGCGCAGAACTCCGCGGAACTCAGCGAAGAGCTGACCCGCACCGCCAACACCCAGTACTCGCTGGTCGAACGCTTCAACCGCTAAGCCCAGGCAAGACCCAAAAACCCGGAAGGCGCGCCTTCCGGGTTTTTTATTGCCGGTTTCCCAGCCAACCACGCCCTTGTAGGAGCGAAGCTTGCTCGCGATTGCTCTTCAGGGCGACGACAGTGGTGACTGACACGCCTTATCGCGAGCAATCGAACGTCGACCGGCTGCTCCTACACAGAGAGGCGTTCAGCCGCGCAACTGGCGCAAAAAACCGGCGACCTTGTGCGCGGTCGCTTCCAGATGCTGCTCATGGGTCAAGCCGGAGGCCTTGAGCGGCTTCAGGTCATGGTCGGCCGCCGCCAGCCAGGACAGCTCGATGGCCGCTGACAGCGAATAAGCCTCGACCGCCGCGCGGTTGCCCAAGGCATCGCGCTCGCCCTGGACGATCAGGGTCGGGGTCCGCAGTTCGGCCAGATGGGCGACCCGGGGTTTCTCCGGCTTGCCGGCGGCATAGAAGGGATACCCCAGGCACACCAGCGCATCGGCACCCAGCTCGTCGGCCAGCAAGCTGGCCATGCGCCCGCCCATGGACTTGCCACCGATGGCCAGTTGCCCAGCGACATGAGGTCGCACCTGGGCATAGACCTCGCGCCAGCACTCCAGCAGCTTCGGCGCCGGGTTAGGCGGCCGTTTGCCACCATCGAGACGACGCTGGGCCATGTAGGGAAACTCGAAGCGCAGAACGTTGACCCCCTGCCCCGCAAGGCGTGCGGCCATGTCGCTCATGAAAGCGCTGTCCATCGGCGCGCCGGCGCCATGGGCCAGGATCAGGCTCAGCGGTTCGCCGGCCACCGGCTGCGGCGCGGCATCCCAGAGCCAGCCGCGCTCCCGCGCGCACTGCGCCCATTGATCCCCGTCAATAACAGCCCCTTGCCGTTTGCCCATGCTTACCTCGCTTTTAGTCTGCCTATAACTCCAGAAGAAGTGAGCGCGCCTTGCCGTGCGCAGTCGCTTTCACTTCTGCTGAACCGTGGATGGGGAACCATGAACACTTCTATCAGTACCGCCTACAACTACAAGGTGGTCCGCCAATTCGCCATTATGACGGTGGTGTGGGGCATCGTCGGCATGGGGCTCGGGGTTTTTCTCGCCGCCCAGTTGGTCTGGCCCGAACTTAATTTCAATCTGCCCTGGACCAGCTTCGGCCGCCTGCGCCCGCTGCACACCAATGCGGTGATCTTCGCCTTCGGTGGCTGCGCGCTGTTTGCCAGCTCCTTCTACTCGGTGCAACGCACCTGCCAGACCCAGCTGTTCGCGCCGAAAATCGCCGCGTTCTGCTTCTGGGGCTGGCAGCTGGTGATCCTGCTGGCGGCCATCAGCCTGCCGCTGGGCTACACCAGCTCCAAGGAATACGCCGAGCTGGAATGGCCGATCGACGTCCTGATCACCATCGTCTGGGTCGCCTACGCCATCGTGTTCTTCGGCACGGTGATGAAGCGCACCACCAAGCACATCTACGTGGGTAACTGGTTCTTCGGCGGTTTCATCCTCACCGTGGCCATCCTGCACATCGTCAACAACCTGGAACTGCCGGTCAGCCTGACCAAGTCCTACTCGGTGTATGCCGGCGCGACCGATGCCATGGTGCAATGGTGGTACGGCCACAATGCGGTGGGCTTCTTCCTGACCGCCGGCTTCCTGGGGATGATGTACTACTTCGTGCCCAAGCAGGCCGAGCGTCCGGTGTACTCCTATCGCCTGTCCATCGTGCACTTCTGGGCACTGATCACCCTGTACATCTGGGCCGGTCCGCACCACCTGCACTACACCGCACTGCCGGACTGGGCCCAGTCCCTGGGCATGATCATGTCGCTGATCCTCCTGGCGCCGAGCTGGGGCGGCATGATCAACGGCATGATGACCCTCTCGGGCGCCTGGCATAAGCTGCGCAGCGACCCGATCCTGCGGTTCCTGGTCGTGTCCCTGGCGTTCTACGGCATGTCGACCTTCGAAGGTCCGATGATGGCGATCAAGACCGTCAACGCCCTGTCCCACTACACCGACTGGACCATCGGCCACGTACACGCCGGCGCCCTGGGCTGGGTCGCGATGATCTCCATCGGCGCCCTGTACCACATGATTCCGAAAGTCTTCGGTCGTCAGCAGATGCACAGCCTCAGCCTGATCAACGCGCACTTCTGGCTGGCCACCATCGGTACCGTGCTCTACATCGCCTCGATGTGGGTCAACGGCATCGCCCAGGGCCTGATGTGGCGCGCCGTCAACGAAGACGGGACGCTGACCTACTCCTTCGTCGAAACCCTGGTGGCCAGCCACCCAGGCTTCATCGTGCGGCTGGCCGGCGGCGCGATCTTCCTCTTCGGCATGCTGCTGATGGCCTACAACACCTGGCGCACCGTGCGCTCGGCACAGCCAGCCGAAATCACCGCCGCTGCGCAGATGGCCTGAGGAGTCCGCCATGAAACACGAAGTCATTGAGAAAAACGTCGGCCTGCTGATGCTGCTGATGGTGTTTGCCGTGAGCATCGGCGGTCTGACCCAGATCGTCCCGCTGTTCTTCCAGGACGTCACCAACAAGCCAGTGGACGGCATGAAGCCCTACACCGCCCTGCAGCTGGAAGCTCGACTATCCGGACTACGAAGTCCTGATCATCGACAACAACACCAAGGACCCGGCGGTCTGGGAACCGGTGCAGGCCTATTGCGCCACCCTCGGCCCGCGCTTCAAGTTCTTCCACGTCGCGCCCCTGGCCGGTTTCAAGGGCGGCGCGCTGAACTACCTGATCCCGCACACCGCCAAGGACGCCGAAGTGATCGCGGTGATCGACTCGGACTACTGCGTCGATCGCAACTGGCTCAAGCACATGGTGCCGCACTTCGCCGACCCGAAAATCGCCGTGGTGCAATCGCCCCAGGATTACCGCGACCAGAACGAAAGCACCTTCAAGAAGCTGTGCTACGCGGAATACAAAGGCTTCTTCCATATCGGCATGGTCACCCGCAACGACCGTGACGCGATCATCCAGCACGGCACCATGACCATGACCCGCCGTTCGGTCCTGGAAGAACTGGGCTGGGCCGACTGGTGCATCTGCGAAGACGCCGAGCTGGGGCTGCGGGTGTTCGAGAAAGGCCTGTCGGCGGCGTACTACCACACTAGCTACGGCAAGGGCCTGATGCCGGATACCTTCATCGACTTCAAGAAACAGCGGTTCCGCTGGGCCTACGGGGCGATCCAGATCATCAAGCGCCATACCGCCAGCCTGCTGCGCGGCAAGGACACCGAGCTGACCCGCGGCCAGCGCTACCACTTCCTCGCGGGCTGGCTGCCGTGGGTGGCGGACGGCATGAACATCTTCTTCACCCTCGGCGCCCTGCTGTGGTCGGCGGCGATGATCATCGTGCCCCAACGCGTCGATCCGCCGTTGCTGATCTTCGCGATCCCGCCCCTGGCGCTGTTCGTGTTCAAGGTCGGCAAGATCATCTTCCTCTACCGCCGGGCGGTCGGGGTCAATCTCAAGGATGCGTTCTGCGCGGCCCTGGCCGGCCTGGCGTTGTCCCACACCATTGCCAAGGCGGTGCTGTACGGCTTCTTCACCAGCAGCATTCCGTTCTTCCGCACGCCGAAGAATGCCGACAGCCATGGCTTCTGGGTGGCGATCTCGGAAGCCCGGGAAGAGCTGTTCATCATGCTGCTGTTGTGGGGCGCGGCGCTGGGTATCTACTTGGTGCAGGGCGGCCTGCCGAGCAACGACATGCGCTTCTGGGTGACCATGCTGCTGGTGCAGTCGCTGCCCTATGTGGCGGCACTGGTGATGGCGTTCCTGTCGTCCCTGCCAAGACCGGCTGCCGAAGCCGAACCGGCGGCGGCATAAATCGCGGCAAAGCACTAAACGGCGGCCTCTGGCCGCCGTTTTGCTTTAAGATATCCGCCGTTTTGCGCGCCTTGCCCCCATTACAGTAGGAGCGAGGCTTGCCCGCGATGAAAACCCTGCGGTGCCTCAGGCAAACCGCGTCGCGGCCATCGCGGGCAAGCCTCGCTCCTACACATAACGCCTTGCACCGGAGTTTCCCATGACGGCCCACGCCGACCTTTCGCCGACCCTGCAACTCGCCTGTGACCTGATCCGCCGCCCGTCGGTGACGCCGGTCGACGCCGACTGCCAGAAGCTGATGATGCAGCGCCTGGGCGAGGCCGGCTTCAAGCTGGAGCCGATGCGCATCGAGGATGTGGACAACTTCTGGGCCACCCACGGCACGCATGAAGGCCCGGTGCTGTGCTTCGCCGGCCATACCGACGTGGTGCCGACCGGCCCGGTCCAGGCCTGGCAGAACGACCCGTTCGACGCCCTGATCGACGAACACGGCATGCTCTGCGGGCGCGGCGCGGCGGACATGAAAGGCAGCCTGGCGGCGATGCTGGTGGCTTCGGAACGCTTCGTGAAGGATTACCCGGACCACAAGGGCTCGGTGGCATTCCTGATCACCAGCGACGAAGAAGGCCCGGCGCACCACGGCACCAAGGCCGTGGTCGAACGCCTGGCGGCGCGCAAGGAGCGTCTGGACTGGTGCATCGTCGGCGAACCGTCGAGCACCAGCCTGGTGGGTGACGTGGTCAAGAACGGCCGGCGCGGCTCCCTCGGCGCCAAGCTCACGGTGCGCGGTGTGCAGGGCCATGTGGCCTACCCGCACCTGGCCAGGAACCCGATCCACCTGGCCGCCCCGGCCCTGGCCGAACTGGCCGCCGAACACTGGGACGACGGCAACGCCTTCTTTCCCCCCACCAGCTTCCAGATTTCCAACCTGAATTCCGGCACCGGCGCGACCAACGTGATCCCCGGCGAACTGGTGGCGGTGTTCAACTTCCGCTTCTCCACCGAATCCACGGTCGAAGGCCTGCAGCAGCGGGTCGCCGCCATCCTCGACAAGCACGGCCTGGACTGGCACGTGGAGTGGGCGCTGTCCGGCCTGCCGTTCCTCACCGAGCCGGGCGCCCTGCTCGACGCGGTGTCGGCCAGCATCAAGGACATCACCGGCCGCGAGACCCAGGCCTCCACCAGCGGCGGCACCTCCGACGGTCGCTTCATCGCCACCCTTGGCACCCAGGTGGTCGAGCTCGGCCCGGTCAACGCCACCATCCACCAGGTCAACGAGCGGGTACTGGCCAGCGACCTCGATGTGCTGACCGACATCTACTACCAGACCCTGATCAAGTTGCTCGCCTGATGCTTGCCTGCCCTATCTGCGCGGCGCCCCTGAGCGCCGTCGACAACGGTGTTGCGTGCCCGGCCGGGCACCGCTTCGACCGCGCCCGCCAGGGTTACCTGAACCTGCTGCCGGTGCAGCACAAGAACAGCCGCGACCCGGGCGACAACCAGGCCATGGTCGAGGCCCGGCGCGACTTTCTCAACGCCGGCCACTACGCCCCGGTCGCCCGGCGCCTGGCCGAACTGGCCGCCGAACGCGCCCCGCAGCGCTGGGTCGATATCGGTTGCGGCGAGGGTTACTACACCGCGCAAATCGCCGAGGCCCTGCCCCAGGCGGACGGCTACGCCCTGGACATCTCCCGGGAAGCGGTCAAACGCGCCTGCCGCCGGGCCCCGCAGCTGACCTGGCTGGTCGCCAGCATGGCGCGGATCCCCCTGGCCGACGCCAGCTGCCAGTTCCTCGCCAGCGTGTTCAGCCCGCTGGACTGGCAGGAAGCCAAGCGCCTGCTCAGCCCTGGCGGTGGCCTGATGAAGGTCGGACCGACCAGCGGTCACCTGATGGAATTGCGCGAGCGCCTGTACGACGAGGTCCGCGAATACACCGATGACAAGCATCTGGCGCTGGTACCCGAGGGCATGGCCCTGCAACACAGCGAAACCCTGGACTTCAAGCTGACGCTGGCCAATCCCCAGGATCGCGCCAACCTGCTGGCCATGACCCCCCATGGCTGGCGCGCCAGTGCCGAACGCCGGGCCAGCGTGATCGAGCAGGCCGAGCCTTTCGAGGTCAGCGTGTCGATGCGCTACGATTACTTCGTTCTGCAATAACCCATCCACCCACGGCCTCGGACAGCGATCCGAGGTCAAAGAAATCCGCGAATGGATTTTTCAGACCCGCAGTGAGGACATCCATGCGCCAGCCGGATATCGAGATTTACCTGAAAGACGCCGACGTCGACCACAAGGCCATCGCCGCCTGGCTCGGCGCGGCCCTGGGCCCGTGCAGCGCCTGGGTGCAGAAGGGCCAGACCTACAAATGCCAGGCCGGTGGCGTGCCGGTGACCTGGTTGCCCAAGGCCGTGGGCAAGTGGAACAGCCTGTACCTGGAAAGCGACCAGACGCCCTGGGACGACGACATCGCCTGCGCCCGCGCCGCCTTCGCCGCACTGAACGTCGAGGTGCGCTGCGCACCGGGCAGCTGGGTCGAGGAAGAAGGTGAAGAGTCGGCCGACCGCTGGATTCGCATCAGCGCCGACGGGGAAGAAGAGATTACCTGGCGTACCGCCTGATTTGATCGAACCTGTAGGAGCGAGCGGGCGGCGATCCGACTTGCTCGCGATAGCGTTTTGCCTGATACAACGCTATCGCGGGCAAGCCTCGCTCCTACAAGGCACCGCCCTTACAAGCCGACTACATCCTCCGCCTGCAGACCTTTCTGCCCTTCTACCACGGCGTATTCGACCTGCTGCCCTTCGGTCAGCGAGCGGTGGCCTTCACCACGAATAGCACGGTAGTGGACAAATACATCGGCACCGCCTTCACGCTGAATGAAGCCGTAGCCTTTGGCGTCGTTGAACCACTTCACGTTGCCGGTTTCGCGAGTTGCCATCAATCCATCCTCCGTCTTTTTATTATCAGTCGGCTTACTGAAACGAAGCCGTGAGAACTTTCGCCTGGACTGCGTCCTCTATTGAGGGGTTCGCCATGCCCGGGCGTCAGTCGGCCGAGTATATGACAGGCGCAAAAACTCTCAACTCAATATTGTTTCGCCGCTTTTTGCCGATTTTCGACGAATCCGGCACACTAGCCGCCCCGAGCAACTGCTCGGTTTTTTCTCACTAAAGCAGAAGCCGTATGACCCGCTCCCCGTTCCGCCGTCTTGTGTTTGGCACCTTGCGCCGACTGTTGTACCTCTGGGTCCGCTCGGAGACGATCAACCAGTCGTCCTTCACCCTCAACCTCGACCGCAGTCGCCCGGTGTTCTACGTCCTGCAAACCCCTTCGCTCAGCGACCTTGCCGTGGTCGATACGGAGTGCACCAAGGCCGGCCTGCCGCGCCCGGTGCTTCCGGTCTCGGCGGGCAACCTGCTGGAGCCGGCCGCGTTCTTCTACCTGACCCCCGATCCGGACTGGCTCGGCCGCCAGGACAAACGCGGCGCACCACCGACCCTGACCCGCCTGGTCAGCGCCCTGAGCCAGAATGCCGCCGAAGACGCGCAGATCATTCCGGTCAGCGTGTTCTGGGGCCAGTCGCCGGACAGCGAGTCGAGCCCGTGGAAGCTGCTGTTCGCCGACAGCTGGGCGGTCACCGGCCGTCTGCGCCGGCTGCTGAGCATCATGATCCTGGGCCGCAAGACCCGGGTGCAGTTCTCCGCGCCGATCCACTTGCGCGAACTGATCGAGCACGACAAGAGCCACGAACGCACCGTGCGCATGGCCCAGCGCATCCTGCGGGTGCATTTCCGCAACCTGAAAGCCGCGGTGATCGGCCCGGACATTTCCCACCGCCGCAACTTGGTCAAGGGCCTGCTGAACCAGCCGCTGGTTCGTCAGGCGATCCTCGACGAAGCCGAGCGGGAAAAGATCTCCCCGGAGAAAGCCAAGGCCCAGGCCCTGCGTTATGGCAACGAGATCGCCTCGGACTACACCTACACCGCGATCCGCTTCCTGGAGGTGGTGCTGAGCTGGTTCTGGAACAAGATCTACGACGGGATCCGGGTCAACCACATCGAAGGTGTGCAGAAGATCGCACCGGGCCACGAAGTGATCTACGTGCCCTGCCACCGCAGCCACATCGACTACCTGCTGCTGTCCTACCTGCTGTTCCGCAACGGCCTGACCCCGCCGCACATCGCCGCCGGGATCAACCTGAACATGCCGGTGATCGGCGGCCTGCTGCGCAGGGGCGGCGCCTTCTTCATGCGCCGTACCTTCAAGGGCAACCCGCTCTACACCTCGGTGTTCAACGAATACCTGCACACCCTGTTCACCAAGGGGTTCCCGGTGGAGTACTTCGTCGAGGGCGGACGCTCGCGCACCGGGCGCATGCTGCAACCCAAGACCGGGATGCTGGCCATCACCCTGCGCAGCTTCCTGCGCTCCTCGCGCATGCCCATCGTCTTCGTGCCGGTGTACATCGGCTACGAGCGCGTGCTGGAGGGCCGCACCTACCTGGGCGAACTGCGCGGCGCGAGCAAGAAGAAAGAGTCGATCTTCGACATCTTCAAGGTCATCGGCGCCCTCAAGCAGCGCTTCGGCCAGGTGGCGGTGAACTTCGGCGAGCCGATCAAGCTCGGCGAATTCCTCGACCATGAGCAGCCGGGCTGGCGCGCCCAGGAACTGGGCCCGCAGTTCCGGCCGGCCTGGCTCAACGAAACCACCAACCGCCTGGGGGAAAAGGTCGCCCGGCACCTGAACGAGGCAGCGGCGATCAACCCGGTCAACCTGGTGGCCCTGGCGCTGCTGTCCACCAGCCGCCTGGCCCTGGACGACCGCGCCATGGCCCGGGTGCTGGACCTGTACCTGGCACTGCTGCGCAAGGTGCCCTACTCGCCCCACACCACGCTGCCGGAAGGCGATGGCCGGGCCCTGATCGAACATGTGAAGGACATGGACCTGCTGGCCGAGCAGAGCGATGCCCTGGGCAAGATCCTCTACCTGGACGAGCAGAACGCCGTCCTGATGACCTACTACCGCAACAACGTGCTGCACATCTTCGCCCTGCCGGCGTTGCTGGCAAGCTTCTTCCAGAGTTCGTCGCGCATGAGCCGCGAACAGATCCTGCGCTACACCCGGGCGCTGTACCCCTACCTACAGTCGGAGCTGTTCATCCGCTGGTCGCTGGAGGAACTGGACGGGGTGATCGACCAATGGCTGGAAGCCTTCGTCGAACAAGGCCTGCTGCGCTTCGAGAAAGACCTGTACCTGCGCCCGGCCCCGAGTTCGCGGCACTTCGTGCTGCTGACCCTGCTGTCCCGGAGCATCGCCCAGACCCTACAACGCTTCTACATGGCCATATCCTTGCTGCTCAACAGCGGCCAGCGCAGCATCAGCGCCGAGGAGCTGGAAGACCTGTGCACGGTCATGGCCCAGCGCCTGTCGATCCTGCATGGCCTGAACGCCCCGGAGTTCTTCGACAAGAGCCTGTTCCGTCACTTCATCCAGACTCTGCTGGAGCAAGACGTGCTGCGGCGCGACGAAGCCGGCAAGCTGAGCTACCACGAACTGCTCGGCGAACTGGCCGAAGGCGCGGCCAAGCGCGTGCTGCCGGCGGAGATCCGCCTGTCGATCCGCCAGGTAGCCCTGCACCGCAGCGAAGACGCCGCCGAGCAAGTCGCCGCCCCACTGTAAAGCGACTAGATTCTTATCGGCGCCAGGTGGTTTCTGGCGCCCCCGATACGGAGATCCGCCATGAAAAAACTCACCCTGCTCGCCCTCACCACCCTGCTCGGGGCCTGTTCCAGCATGCAACCTGCCAGCAAAGCCAGCCTCGATGGTGAAGTCTTCTACCTGCAACGCATCGCCCTGCCGCCGGCCGCCACCCTGAGTGTCAACCTGCAGGACGTGTCGCTGGCCGATGCCCCGGCGGTGCTGCTGGCCGAACAGAAGGGCCCGGTCAAAGGCCAGGTGCCGCTGCCCTTCCACCTCAGCTACGACCCGGCCCAGGTCAAGCCCGGGCACCGTTACGCGGTCAGCGCGCGGATCGAAGTGGCCGGCAAACTGCTGTTCGTCACCACCGAACATAACGGCGTGAACCTCGACGGCAGCGACCCGCAGCCGCTGAAAGTCCGTGTCGACGCCGTTCGTTAATCCCCTTTTCTTCAACAAGGAAGCCGCCATGCTCCGTTCTTCCCTGCGTTTCACCAGCCTGTGCGCCGGCCTGCTGATCTCCGCCAGCGCCCTGGCGCTGTCCCTCGGCGACCTGTCCCAGCAAGACGCCGCCACCGGCCTCAAGGACGCCCTGACCCAGGGCGCCCAGGTGGCGGTCAAGCAACTGGGCACCGCCGGCGGTTTCAGCAACAACCCGGACGTACGCATCGAGCTGCCGGGCAGCCTCGGCAAAGTGGCGAAGAAAATGAAGCAGTTCGGTATGGGCGCCCAGGTCGAGGAGCTCGAAGCCAGCATGAACAAGGCCGCCGAGGCCGCCGTGCCCCAGGCTCAAGCCTTGCTGGTGGATGCCGTGAAGAAGATGAGCGTGGAGGACGCCAAGGGCATCCTCAAAGGTGGCAAGGATTCCGCCACCCAGTACCTGAGCAAGACCAGCCGCGAACAGATCCGCGTGAAATTCCTGCCCATCGTCCAGCAAGCCACCGACAAGGTCGGCCTGGCCAAGCAGTACAACGCGTTTGCCGGCCAGGCCGCGAGCCTGGGCGTGCTGGATGCGAAGAATGCCAATATCGAAGGCTACGTGACCGAACAGGCGCTCAACGGCCTGTTCGAGATGATCGCCAAGCAGGAAGAAACCATTCGCCAGAACCCGGCGGCAGCGGCCACCAGCCTGGCGAAGAAGGTGTTCGGTAGCCTGTAACCCATTCCCTTGTAGGAGCAGCCGGTCGACGCTCGATTGCCCGCGATAGCGTTCTACCTGACTGAACGCTATCGCGGGCAAGCCTCGCTCCTACGGTGGGAGAGTCAGGTTTTCTTCACGCGGAACCACGCCGCATACAGCGCCGGCAAGAACAGCAAGGTCAGCGCCGTCGCCACGATCAGCCCGCCCATGATCGCCACCGCCATCGGGCCGAAGAACACGCTGCGCGACAGCGGGATCATCGCCAGCACCGCGGCCAGCGCGGTCAGCACGATCGGCCGGAAACGCCTCACCGTCGCCTCGATGATCGCCTGCCACGGCTTGAGCCCGGCGGCGATGTCCTGCTCGATCTGATCCACCAGGATCACCGAGTTACGCATGATCATCCCCGACAGCGCGATGGTGCCGAGCATCGCCACGAACCCGAACGGCTGGCGGAACACCATCAAGAACAGCGTCACCCCGATCAGCCCCAACGGCGCGGTGAGGAACACCATGGCCGTGCGCGAGAAGCTGCGCAGTTGCAGCATCAGCAGGGTCAGCACCACCACGATGAACAGCGGTACGCCGGCCTTCACAGAGTTCTGCCCGCGGGCCGAGTCTTCCACGGTGCCGCCGACGTCCAGCAGATAACCGTCCGGCAATTCGGCGCGAATCGGCTCCAGGGTCGGCAGGATCTGCTGCACCAGGGTCGCCGGCTGTTCCTTGCCGTAGATGTCGGCGCGCACGGTGACGTTCGGCAAGCGGTTGCGGTGCCAGATGATGCCTTCCTCGAAGCCGTATTCCAGGGTCGCGACCTGGGACAGCGCCACGCTCGTGCCGTTGTCGGTGGGCACCGCCAGGCTCGACAGCAACGACAGCTCGGTGCGCTCATGCAGGGTCCCGCGCAGCAGGATCTCGATCAACTCGTTGTCTTCGCGGTACTGGCTGACGCTGGAGCCGGTCAGCGAGCTTTGCAGGAACTTCGCCAGGTTGGCCGTGCTCACCCCCAGGGCCCGCGCCCGGTCCTGATCGATATTGAGGTAGACCACCTTGCTCGGCTCCTCCCAGTCCAGGTGCACGTTGGTCACATGGGGGTTCTCCCGCACCTTGGCCGCCACCTTGCGCGCCAGGGCCCGCACCTCTTCGATGTGCTCGCCGGTGACGCGGAACTGCACCGGATAACCCACGGGCGGGCCGTTCTCCAGGCGGGTGACCCGGGAACGCAGGGCCGGGAACTGCTCGTCGAGGGTCGCGATCAGCCAGCTGCGCAGGCTTTCGCGCTCCTCGATGGTCTTGGCCAGCACCACGAACTGGGCAAAGCTCGCCGCCGGCAGTTGCTGGTCCAGGGGCAGGTAGAATCGCGGGGATCCGGTGCCAACGTAGGCCACGTAGTTGTCGATGCCCGCATGGTCCTTGAGCATCGCTTCCAGGCGCTTGACCTGCTCGGCGGTGTTGCTCAGGGACGCGCCCTCCGCCAGCTTCAGGTCGACCATCAGTTCCAGGCGCCCGGACGCCGGGAAGAACTGCTGCGGCACGAACCGGAACAGCAGCACCGAGGCGATGAACAGCAGCACGGTCAGGGCGATCACCGTCTTGCGCCGGCGCACGCACCACTCCACCATCCGCCGCACCCGCTGGTAAAACGGTGTGCCGTAAGGGTCGGGCTGGCCGTCGCCGCTGCCATGCTTGGCCGCATGCCGCTTGGCCAGGTCCGGCAGCAGCTTCTCCCCCAGATAGGGCACGAACACCACCGCGGCGATCCATGACGCCAGCAGGGCGATGGTCACCACCTGGAAGATCGAACGGGTGTATTCGCCGGTGCCGGATTGCGCCGTGGCGATCGGCAAAAAGCCCGCGGCGGTGATCAGGGTCCCGGTGAGCATCGGGAACGCGGTGCTGGTCCAGGCGTAGCTGGCGGCCTTGAGCCGGTCGTAGCCCTGCTCCATCTTGATCGCCATCATCTCCACCGCGATGATCGCGTCGTCCACCAGCAGCCCCAGGGCCAGCACCAGCGCGCCCAGGGAGATCTTGTGCAGGCCGATGCCCAGGTAATACATGGTGGCGAAAGTCATCGCCAGCACCAGGGGAATCGCCAGGGCCACCACCATGCCGGTGCGCACGCCCAGGGAAAAGAAGCTCACCAGCAGCACGATCGCCAGGGCCTCCACCAGCACCCGGACGAACTCGCCGACGCCGGTCTTCACCGCGGCCGGCTGATCGGAAACCTTGCGCAGCTCCATGCCGGCGGGCAGGGTTTTCTGCAATCGGGCGAACTCCAGCTCCAGGGCCTTGCCCAGCACCAGGATGTCGCCGCCGTCCTTCATCGCCACCGCCAGGCCGATCGCGTCCTGGCCCATGAAGCGCATGCGCGGCGCCGGTGGGTCGTTGAAGCCGCGACGCACGTCCGCCACATCGCCGATGCGGAAGGTCCGGTCGCCTACGCGGATCGGGAAATTGCTGATCTGCTCGACGCTCTGGAAGTTGCCGGACACCCGCAATTGCAAGCGCTCGCTGCTGGTCTCGAAGAAGCCGGCGGTGGACACCGCGTTCTGTTCCTCCAGGGCCTTCTGCACCGCCGCCAGCGGCAGACCGAGAGTCGCCAGCTTGACGTTCGACAGCTCGATCCAGACCTTCTCGTCCTGCAGCCCCAGCAGGTCGACCTTGCCCACGTCCTTGACCCGCTGCAACTGGATCTGGACGCGGTCGGCGTAGTCCTTGAGCACCGCGTAATCGAAACCCTCGCCGGTCAGCGCGTAGATATTGCCGAAGGTGGTGCCGAACTCGTCATTGAAGAACGGGCCCTGGATGCCCTGGGGCAAGGTATGGCGGATATCGCTGATCTTCTTGCGCACCTGGTACCAGAGCTCGGGGATCTGCGCCGAGTGCATCGAGTCCCGCGCCATGAAGGTCACCTGGGATTCCCCCGGCCGGGAAAACGACACGATCCGTTCGTATTCGCCGGTTTCCATCAGTTTCTTTTCGATGCGCTCGGTCACCTGCCGGGACACTTCCTGGGCCGTGGCCCCCGGCCAGTTGGTGCGGATCACCATGGCCTTGAAGGTGAAGGGTGGGTCTTCGCTCTGCCCCAGCTTGGTGTAGGACAAGGCCCCGACCACAGCCAGCAACAGCATCAGGAACAGCACGATCTGGCGGTTGCGCAACGCCCATGCGGAAAGATTGAAACCCATCGCGGACTACTCCTTGGCCGCCAGATTGACCACGCGGTTGGAGCGATCCACCGGACGCACCTGCTGCCCCTCGTGGAGCACATGCACGCCCGCCGCCACCACCCAGTCGCTGACGCCGAGGCCTTCGAGCACCGGGACGCTCTTCTCGCCGAAGGCACCGAGGCGAACCGGGGTCTTTTTCAGGGTGTTGTTGGCATCCACCCGCCAGACATAGGCGGCACCGTTTTCCGCGGTCACCGCCGACAGCGGTACCGACAGCGGCACATTGGCCGCGGCCTGGATAAAGACCCGGGCGCTCTGCCCCAGCTCGGCCGGCACCTTGCCGGCGGTAAAGGCGATGCGGGCGGCGAAGGTGCGGGAACGCGGATCGGCGGCCGGCGACAGCTCGCGGATGTGCCCGGCGAAACGCTGGTCAGGCTGGCTCCACAGCTCCACCGACACCGGCTGGTCGATATGGAAGCGGCCAAAACCCTGCTCCGGCAGGCTGATCAAGACTTCGCGTTCACCATCGGTGGCCAGGGTAAAGACAGTCTGGCCGGCGGCGACCACCTGGCCGACCTCGACCGTGCGCCGGGCCACGACGCCATCCTGGGGCGCCCGCAGCACGGCATAGCCGGCCTGGTTGCTGGCCACGTCGAACTCGGCCTGGATCTGCTTGACCCGGGCCAGGCCCGAGCGATACAGGTTCTCGGCGTTGTCGTACTGGGAACGGCTGACCAGTTGCCGCTCCATCAGGGTCTTGTAGCGGTCGCGCTCGGAACGCACCAGGTTCAGGTTGGCCTCGGCCGCCGCCACCTGGGCCCGGGTGGCCTCCAGTTGCAGCCGTACGTCCTGCGGGTCGAGTTCGGCCAACGGCTGATCGGCCTTCACTCGCTGCCCTTCCTCGACCAGTCGTCGGCTGACCTTGCCCCCGATCCGGAACGCCAGGTCCGGTTCGTAGCGCGCGCGGACTTCGCCGGGGTAGCTGTCCATGGCCTGCGCCGCAGGCTCTGGCTGCACCACCATGGCCGGGCGAACGGTGGTTTGCGCCGTTTCTTCCTGCCCGCAGGTGGACAGCAGAACGGCCAGGCTGATAGGCAAAGCGAGGGGCAAGGCATAGCGGAACATGGTGAGGGACCTTTCGCTAAGGGTGCTTCGAATATTTATACTGACGGGTATGTTATTAATAGCAAACTCACCAGTCCAGTATTAAAAGCGAAGAATGTCCGACAATCTCTCTACCTCGAACGGCCCCGGCCGCCCCAAGGATCTGGCCAAGCGCCAGGCCATCCTCGAAGCCGCGAAAACCCTGTTCCTGAGCAACGGCTACGCCAACACCAGCATGGACGCGGTGGCCACCGAAGCCGGGGTTTCCAAGCTCACGGTGTACAGCCATTTCAACGACAAGGAGACACTGTTCTCCGCTGCCGTGATGGCCAAATGCGAGGAACAGCTGCCGCCGTTGTTCTTCGAACTGCCCGACGGCATGCCGATCGAAAGTGTGCTGTTGAACATCGCCCGGGGCTTTCACCTGCTGGTCAACAGCGAAGAGTCGCTAAACCTACATCGCCTGATCATGGCCCTGGGCAGCCAGGACCCGAAGCTCTCGCAGATTTTCTTCGAGGCCGGGCCGCAGCGCATGCTGCAAGGCATGGAACGGCTGTTGAGCAGGATCGACCAGAGCGGCGCACTGAGCATCGATAAGCCGCACAATGCCGCCGAGCATTTCTTCTGCCTGCTCAAGGGCGCGGCGAACTTTCGCCTGCTCTATGGCTGCGGTGAGCCGCTGAGCGGCGAGGCCGCCGAGGCGCATGTGCAGGAAGTGGTGGGGTTGTTCATGCGCGCCTATCGGCCAGGGCTGGCCTGAGGTCATGGGCTGGAACGATGGAAGGCCCAGAGGGCCTTCCCGTCATCAGGCCTTGAGCGCCTTCTTCGGATAGATGTCGTAACGGCTGGACTTGCCGTCCAGCGCATGGCTCGGCTTGGGGCCTTCGATGCACGGCGCCTTGCGCGGACGCTTGACCACCACCCGATGGCTGGCCAGGGCCAGGGCGGCCTCCAGCAGTGCCGGGGCATCCGGGTCATCACCCACCAGCGGCCGGAACAGGCGCATCTCCTTCTTCACCAGCGCGGTCTTCTCCCGATGCGGGAACATCGGGTCCAGGTAGATCACCTGGGGCGGTTCGCCTTCCCAATGACGCATCACCTCGATCGAGTTGCCCTTGAGCAGGCGCATGCGCGCCACGATCGGCGCCACCTCGAAATCCTCGCCCGCCCGCGCCAGGCCGTCTTCGAGCAAGGCGCCGATCAACGGCTGGCGTTCGATCAGGCTCATCTCGCAGCCCAGGCTGGCCAGGACGAACGCGTCCTTGCCCAGCCCCGCCGTGGCATCCAGCACCCGCGGACGCACGCCCTGGGCGATACCGACCGCCTTGGCGATCATCTGCCCGTTGCCACCGCCATACAGGCGCCGGTGCGCCGCGCCGCCTTCAACGAAGTCGACCCGCACCGGCCCGGGCGCATCGGCGCCCAATTGCTGCAACTGCAGCCCCTGCTCGCCCACCTGCAGGGCGAACTCCGCTTCGTCGATCTGCAGCGGCAGCCCGAGCCGTTCGGCCCAATGCGCCGCCTGGGTCTGGAATGCATCGCCCAGGGCTTGGACCTGGATGCGGCAGGCCGCTGGTTGCTCACTCATCTGAAAACACGCTCGAAAAATTAATGATCGGCAAAAACTGCCGATAACAAAACTATCCTGCATTTTGCCAGAGCTGAGCGTCGACCCGAGAGAAATGTCAGACATTCGAAGCCTATCCATTGGCGTCATATCGCCCCACGGCGATTACGGCCTAAAAAATTCCCAGGCACTGAGCGGCGTCAGCCATCTGTGGCAGGATTTTTTTGCCCAGGCGCTGGCCGACCAGATCGGCGATGGCACGAACCTCTCGGCGCAAACCGCCGCCGTGGCCGTGGACGGCCCGACCGAACCCCAGGGTGGCAGCGACCTGCTGACGCAAATCGTTACCCAGCGTCATTGCGACGTCCAGGAGACTGTGATCCGCCCGCCGGAGCCGCTGTTCCTGCCAATCGCCGAGTTCGAAACAGAGCTGCTGGACAAGCCGTTCCCGCCCTTCCCGCCTGAAGAAGTCGTCGCCCAGCAACGCCAGCAAGACTTCGAAAGCGGCTGGGTTCGTCCTATCGTCCTCAACGCCGGCCAGCCCGTACCCGAGCCAGGCCCGGCGCCACAACCGCGGCCGTTGCACCTGCCGATCGCCGAGTTCGAGACCGATCTGCTGGACAAACCTTTCCCGCCCTTCCCTGCGGAAGAACTCGCCGAGCAACAGAAGCAGTTCGACTTCGATACCGGCTGGGCCCGTCCGCTGATCCTGCAGAACCTGCGGCTCGCCGCCTGACCCGCATTAACGAATGCTTTCCCGCTTCGCTCAGCCCTTGAACAACTGGTTGATCTGCCCGAATGGTATGGCCCGGTCGGCAAAGTCGAAGCTGCCGTGGTCACGGATTTCCTGCGCCGCCTGGTAGAAGGCCCCGTAGGCGGCTCGGGCCAGGGCCGAACCGACACTGATCCGCTTCACCCCCAGCTCGCTCAGTTGCGCCAGCGTCAACTTCAGGCCGCCTGACATCAGCACGTTGACCGGCTTGGGCGCCACCGCGCGGACCACCGCGACTATCTCCTCGACCGAACGCAGCCCGGGCGCGTATAGCACATCGGCGCCGGCCTCGGCGTAGGCCTGCAGGCGGCGAATGGTGTCCGCCAGATCCTGCCGGCCGTGCAGCAGGTTTTCCGCCCGCGCGGTGAGGACAAAGGGAAACGGCAGCTGCCGCACCGCCGCCACCGAGGCCTCGATACGCTCCACCGCCAGGTTGAAGTCATAGATGGGGTCGTCGGCCCGGCCCGTGGCGTCTTCGATCGAGCCGCCCACCGCACCGCAGGCGGCTGCCTTGCGCAGGGTCCTGGCACAGCCTTCGGGGCTGTCGGAAAAACCGTTTTCCAGGTCCACCGCCACCGGCAGGCTGCTGGCCCCGACTATGGCGCAGACGTTGCCCAGGGTGTCCTCCAGCGACAACGCGCCTTCGGCATCGGGACGCGCCAGGGAAAAGGCCAAACCGGCGCTGGTGGTCGCCAGGGCCTCGAAGCCGAGGCTGGCCAGCATTTTGGCGGAACCGGCATCCCACGGATTGGGAATCACGAAGGCCCGGTCACGTTCATGCAGGGCCTTGAAGGTGTGGGCACGGAAGGTTTGCGCATCCATTGGCGAACTCCTGGGCAGGGGGAATGATCCCGCCTCAGAGCAAGCCGAGTTGTTCCGCGGCGGGCTCTCTGTATAGCTCAGGCAAGGCCGGCAAGCCAGGCAGGCGCTGCATCAGCCGCCCATGAAAACGCCGCGCCAGCTCGGCGGCCAGGCGGTTATCGGCGGTGTGCAGGAAGACGTAGGGGGTGCGCCCTTCTTCGATCCAGGCGGCGACCTTGTCGATCCAGGGCACCAGGAACGGATCGTTGGCCGTAAGCTCCGGATGGCCGATAAAGCGCACCTGGGGAAACTGGGTGAACGCGGCCGGGCGCGGCGGCACTTGGGGTTTCTTCGCTTGCGCATGGAGCACCGAAGGCTCGCTGGACGTACAACTGAACAAGGCCCGCGGATCGAGGCAGATACGCTCCACGCCACGGTCCAACAACAGGCGATTGAGCATGCGCTCGGCGTCGCCCTTGGCGAAGAACTCGCGATGCCGGACTTCCACCGCCAACGGGCGCTCCAGGCCGTCGATAAAGCCCGCCAGCTCCGCCAGGCGCTGCGGGGTGAAGGTCGCGGGCAATTGCAGCCACAACGGCGAAACCCGTTCGCCCAGCGGGCTGAGCAGCTGCAGGAAACTCTCGGCGGCGCCCAGCTGTTCGCGCAGGTCGCCACCATGGCTGATGTCGCCGGGAAACTTGGCGGTGAAGCGAAAATGCTCGGGCATGGTCTGCGCCCAGCGCTGCACCGTGGCTACCGCGGGGCGGGCGTAGAACGTGGTATTGCCTTCCACGGCATTGAAGACCTGGCAATACAGGCCGAGAAAATCCGTCGGGCGCGCGCTTTCCGGGTACAGGTACTCACGCCAGGCGTTTTCGCTCCAGGACGGGCAACCGAGGTAATAAGGCAACATCAGATGTGCAGGTCGAGCCCCACCACTTCCATTTCCCAATCGACGAAACCGGCGGTGGTCAGGTAGCTGGCCAGGGCATTGGCCACGCTTTTTTTCATGGCGCGGTGGAAGATCATGTCTTGCTGGCGGGCGGGCAGATTGCTGGTGCGCCCGGCAGAAGCCTGGGAGCGGGCCTGCGCAGGGGCCTCGGGTTGGACTTCGACGGCATCGATATCCTCGAGGGAGTCGTCCAGCAGCACATTGCCTTTACGCGGCTTGCGCTTGATGGGGTAGGACTGGGAGGAAATGCCGTCTATGCGCATGAATACGTGTCCGGTATCGATGATGGCAATTTAGCGGCACATGACCGACTAAGCAAATGCCCGAGTGATAACTAGAACACAGAAAATACAAAAGGTTTAAACGCCGCCGAAAACTGCGGCGAAACCTGACGATTGGCAGGTTGCCGAATGGATCCAAACGGTGCTCAGCGCGCCTTCGGCGTCGCTACCTTGTCCCGCAGGTACACCGGCTGTGCCTCATCTGCCGGGATCGCTTCGCCACGTTCCCAGGCGAACCGCGCCAGGGTCAGCAGGTCCTCGGCGTGGGGCAGCATGCCCGCGTCCTGGCCACTGGGCTGGACGTCGATACGCTCGGCGTACCCCCAGCCGGTGCCCGCGCCGAACCAGTCGCCGCTGGCGTCCACCGGCAACGCGGCGGCTTGCGGCGGCAGCACCGCTTCGGCGCCCACCAGGCGCATTTCCCCCGCCACTTCGCGGTAGCAGCCCCAGTAGACCTCATCCATCCGCGCATCGATGGCGGCCGCCACCTGGCTCGCGCCGTGTTCGCGCAATGCCCGCTGCGCCAGCACCGCCAGGTTCGACACCGGCAGCACCGGGCGCTCCAGGGCGAAGGCCAGGCCCTGCACCACGCCGATGGCGATCCGCACCCCGGTGAAGGCTCCCGGCCCGCGCCCGAAGGCGATGGCATCGACGGCCTGCAGGCTGGTGCCAGCATCGGCCAGCAGCTTCTGGATCATCGGCAGCAGCTTCTGCGCATGCAGGCGCGGGATCACCTCATAGTGGCTCGTCACTTTACCGTCATGCAGCAAGGCGACGGAGCAAGCTTCAGTCGCGGTGTCCAGGGCCAGCAAGGTGCTCATCGAGGTTTCCATAAGGCAGAAGGAGTTGAAAAAGTGACGCATTATAAACAGCAACGGCCCGCAAGCGGGCCGTTGAAGATGACGCCGATCCGATTGATCAGCTCAGGGCTTCGAGCACCTTGCCGGTGATCGACTCGACCGAACCCACGCCCGCGATGTGGCTGTACTTCGGCTTGCCTTCGCTGGCGGCCAGGCCCTGGTAGAACTCCACCAGCGGCTTGGTCTGGGAGTGGTAGACCGACAGGCGATGACGCACGGTTTCTTCGGTGTCGTCCTTGCGCTGGACCAGGTCTTCACCGGTGATGTCGTCCTTGCCGGCGATTTTCGGCGGGTTGTAGACGGTGTGGTAAACGCGGCCGGAGGCCTCGTGCACACGGCGACCGGCGATACGCTGGACGATCTCTTCGTCGTCGACGGCGATTTCAACCACGTTGTCCAGCTCGACGCCGGCTTTGACCAGCGCTTCGGCCTGAGGAATGGTGCGCGGGAAGCCGTCGAACAGGAAACCCTTGGCGCAATCGGCCTGGCTGATGCGTTCCTTGACCAGGTTGATGATCAGGTCATCGGAAACCAGGCCACCGGCGTCCATCACGCTCTTGGCCTTCAGGCCCAGCTCGGTACCGGCCTTGACCGCTGCGCGCAGCATGTCGCCAGTGGAGATTTGCGGAATGCCGAATTTTTCGGTGATGAACTTTGCCTGAGTACCTTTACCGGCCCCGGGAGCTCCCAGCAGAATTACGCGCATCGATGTGCTCCTCAATTTTTTATTTAGAAACGCTCGGATTCGCCTCGTGGGGCCAATCTCGGAAATGGGATAGTGGCCGAAACGGCCAAAGGCTGATCAAGATACACAGCCGATACAGCGCACACAAGCAGCCGAAAGTCGGAGCAACCTGCCGCCTTTATGCCCTGGCGAGGGGGTATTGCCCGTCGCAACCCCATAACAAAGTGTCGCCTCGCAGCGGCGGCCAGCCCTCTCGGACCGGCCGCCGCAATTCCCCGCCAAGCCACTGAAAACACCGGCGAATACCTCAGCCGGTGTTGCGCAAACCGGCGGCGATCCCCGCCACAGACACCAGCAGCGCCTGTTCCACCGGGCTGTCCTGCGCGCCGTCCTGGCGCCGCGAACGGGCCAGCAGTTCGGCCTGCAGCAGATGCAGCGGGTCCAGGTAGGTGTTGCGCAGGCGGATGAACTCCAGGGTGTCAGGGCTATGTGCCAGCAACTGCGACTGGCCGGTCAGCCCCAGCACCACCGAACACGCCTGCGACAATAAGTCGCGCAAATGCGCACCCAATGGCAGCAGGGCCGGTTCGACCAGACGCTCGTCGTAGGAACGGGCGATATCCGCGTCGGCCTTGGCCAGCACCATCTCCAGCATGTCGATGCGCGTGCGGAAGAACGGCCACTGCTCGCGCATCTGCCCCAGCAACGCCCCTTCCCCGCGCTCCAGGGCCTTGCTCAGGGCGGTTTCCCAGCCCAGCCAGGCGGGCAACATCAGGCGCGTCTGGGTCCAGCCGAAGATCCACGGAATCGCCCGCAGGCTTTCGATGCCGCCGGCGCGGCGCTTGGCCGGCCGGCTGCCCAGCGGCAAGCGGCCCAGCTCCTGCTCCGGAGTGGACTGGCGGAAATACTCGACGAATTGCGGGTTCTCCCGCACCACCGCGCGATAGGCCTTCACCCCATCGGCGGCCAACTCGTCCATCAGGCCGCGCCAGGCCGGCTGGGGCATGGGCGGCGGCAGCAGGGTCGCTTCCAGCACGGCCGCCAGATAGAGGTTGAGGTTCTGCTCGGCGATGTCCGGCAGGCCGAATTTGAAACGGATCATTTCCCCTTGCTCGGTGGTGCGGAAGCGCCCCGCCACCGACCCCGGCGGCTGCGACAGGATCGCCGCGTGGGCCGGGCCGCCGCCGCGCCCCACGGTGCCGCCGCGGCCGTGGAACAACAGCAGCTCGACCTGCTGCTGGCGACAGATATCCACCAGCTTTTCCTGGGCCCGGTACTGCGCCCAGGCGGCCGCGGTGGTGCCGGCATCCTTGGCCGAGTCAGAGTAACCGATCATCACTTCCTGCGGGCCCTGCAGGCGTGAGCGATAACCCGGCAGAAGCAGCAGCTGTTCGATCACCGGGCCGGCGTTGTCCAGGTCGGCCAGGGTTTCGAACAGCGGCACCACGCGCATCGGCCGCAGCACGCCCGACTCCTTGAGCAGCAGTTGCACGGCGAGCACGTCGGAGGCCGCGCCGGCCATGGAGATCACATAGGAGCCCAGGGAGGCCGCCGGGGCCGCGGCGATTTCCCGGCAGGTGGCCAGCACTTCGGCGGTGTCGGCCGACGGCTTGAAGTAACCGGGCAACAGCGGACGCCGGCTGCCCAGTTCGCGCATCAGGAACGCGATGCGCTCCTCTTCGCTCCAGTCGCCGTAGCGGCCCAGACCCAGGTAGTCGGTGATTTCGGTCATGGCCGCGGTATGCCGCGTAGAGTCCTGGCGTACGTCCAGGCGCACCAGGAACAGGCCGAAGGTCACCGCGCGACGCAGGCAGTCGAGCAGCGGCCCGTCGGCGATCACCCCCATGCCGCATTCGTGCAGGGACTGATAGCAGAGTTCCAGCGGGTCCAGCAGTTCGCGGTTGTTCTTTAACACCTGCGCCGGCGCCGGCGCGGCACCAGCCAGCGAGGCCTGGGCCCAGTTGCGGGTGGCGCGCAGGCGTTCGCGCAGCTGTTTGAGCACCGCGCGATAGGGCTCGGCGCTGTCGCCGGCCAACTCCCGCAGCGTGGCGTTGGCCTGCTGCATGGACAGGTCGGCCGCCAGTTGGTCGACATCGCGCAGGTACAGGTCGGCCGCCATCCAGCGCGCCAGCAACAGCACTTCGCGGGTCACGGCCGCGGTGACATTGGGGTTACCGTCCCGGTCGCCGCCCATCCACGAGGCGA
The DNA here is from genome assembly GCF_050280705.1 of Pseudomonas sp. NPDC089530. Taxonomy (NCBI): domain Bacteria; kingdom Pseudomonadati; phylum Pseudomonadota; class Gammaproteobacteria; order Pseudomonadales; family Pseudomonadaceae; genus Pseudomonas; species Pseudomonas sp. NPDC089530. The sequence continues at coordinate 42,350 of NZ_JBNNVU010000043.1, forward strand.
AGCGGATCGGCGCCGCCTCCAGGGGCAGGCGCATGCCGGTGGCCGCCTGCAACGCCTGGTCGGCCTTGCGCAGGTAATTGGGGATAGCCTGCCACAGCGAATGTTCGATCACCGCGAAGCCCCACTTGGCTTCGTCCACCGGCGTCGGCCGGGTCCGGCGGATTTCCTCGGTGTGCCAGGCCTCGGCGATCAGGCGCTGCAGGCGGGTGTGAATCTGTGCGCGTTCGACGGTGGTCAGGTCGCGATGGTCCTGGGCGGCCAGTTGCGCGGCGATGGCATCGTATTTCTGGATCAGCGTGCGGCGGGCGACTTCCGTGGGGTGGGCGGTCAGCACCAGCTCGATCTCCAGCCGCCCCAGCTGCCGGGCCAGGGCCTCGGCGCCATGGCCTTCGGCCCGCAGGCGCGCCAGCAGTTCCGGCAGCACCCGCGACTCGAACGGCGCCGGCCGTGATTCCTCGCGGCGGTGAATCAACTGGTACTGCTCGGCGATATTGGCCAGGTTGAGGAACTGGTTGAACGCCCGCGCCACCGGCAGCAATTCGTCTTCGCTGAGCTGGTTGAGGCTGGCGCTGAGCTCGGCATCCAGCGAGCCGCGCCGGTCGGCCTTGGCGCCCTTGCGGATCTGTTCGATCTTGTCGAGGAAACCCTCGCCATACTGTTCACGAATGGTGTTGCCCAACAGTTCACCCAGCAGGTGAACATCTTCGCGCAAGCGCGCATCAATATCGGTCATCTACCTGTTCTCCAGCGGACTCGGGTTCCCGGCAAGCCCCAAGAGTGCCGCCAGCACAGGGCTGTTAGCAAGCGCCGGCTTGGCAACAATCACCGTGCCAGAGCATCCGGTCATGGCCCATGCCGGCGGGCGCACGACGAAGCGCCTTCACAGCCCCGGCGATGAAGCTAGTCTCAAGAGTACGCCGCACAACGGCTTAGCGCCGGCACAGGCCGGTCACTCACCAGGCCCTGCCACAAGCAGGTGTTCATCGAGGTCGCCATGAAAATCCGTGAGCTTGCGCAACACTGGGAAGAAAACGCCAAGGGTCATCTGACCAAGACCGGCTACGCGATTCATCTGGACGTCGAAGCCGCCGCACGCCTGGCCGCGATCGCCGAGATGTACCCCAAACGCAGCACCGAGGAACTGCTCGGCGAACTGATCGGCGCCGCCCTGGAGGAACTCGAGACCAGCTTCCCTTATGTCCAGGGCCAGCATGTGGTCGCCACCGACGAAGAAGGCGATCCCCTCTACGAAGACATCGGCCCTACCCCGCGTTTTCTCGCCCTGTCGCGGCGTTATCTGCACGATATGTCGGCACAGGCGGAAGAACAGCAACACTGATCCACCGGCGCACTCCACCACTGGCTCTCGCAATAAAAAACCCCGCCATGATCGGCGGGGCTTTTTTATCCGGCGCATGGAGCCCAGGGTCACTGCTCCAGTTGCGGGGTTTCCTGGCCCATGCAGCGCACGGCGCGCTTCTTGTTGTTGACCAGCACGCCCGTCAGCCCTTTCTGCTCGGTGTCGAACAGCACCAGCACGCCATCGACGCACTGCGCCACTTGCGCCGCCGGCTCCAGGGACACCTTGTAGTCCTCGCCGGGCACGGTCTTGAGCATGGTGAAATCGCTGAGCAGCAACGCATCTTCCGGCTTGGCGAAGTGCAGGTAGCCGTAGTACCACAGGCACGCCACGGTGCCGATGATGCTGCAGATACCGGTGATGATCAGGGGGATAGCGTTACGTTCTTCAGTCATTGCGGACTCTCTGGAGGTTCTACATCTGGATTCGAAGGTGCAGGGTAATTGGGGATTTCGCCCAGGCGGCGCAAGCCGTTGAAATGCGCTGGGTCGTCAAGGTAGCGCAGCATGACCTGGCGCCAGACCGGGTCGCCGAAGGTCTGCACATGCCCACCGCGAGTCAGTTGCAGCACCCTGGGCGGGGGCGCAGCTTGATACAGGCGGATGCCGTTGGAAAGCGGCACGAGGGTATCGTCGATGCTGTGGTAGATCAGCTTGGGCACGCCATCCAGGCGCGCCATGGCCCTGATCGCGCTGTCACCGTCCGGCACCAGCCAGGACAGCGGCACCTGGAACGGCCAGGTCAGCCAGGAAGTACTCAGGGCGAAACGCCCCACCTCGCGGTAACTGGCCGGCACCCCGTCGAAGACTATGGCCTTGAGCTGGCGCTGACGCTCCGGGTGCTGTTCCACCAGGTAGTGGATGGCCAGGGCGCCGCCCAGGCTCTGGCCGAGGACGATCAGCGGCTTGCCCCGGACCTCGGGCGCCCGGTCCAGCCACTGGAAGGCCGCGTCGATGTCCTGGTAGATCGCCGGCAGGCTCGGCTTGCCTTGCGACACCCCGTAGCCCCGGTAATCGACCATCAGCACCTGATAGCCCTGCTCCGGCAACCACCAGCTGCCGCCGAGATGACCGGACAGGTTGCCGCCATTGCCATGCAGATGCAGCACCGTGCCCTTGACCGGCACCCCAGCCTTGGCCGGCAGCCACCAGCCGTGCAGGCGGGTGCCATCGGCGGCAGTCAGGGTGACATCGCGGTAGTCGAGCCGGGCCTTGTCCGGGGTGAACGGCAGGCCCCGCTCGGGATAGAACAGCAGCGAGCTGCAACCGCTCAGGGTCAGCAGCAGGCAGACCATGCCGAGGATTCTCATCCGTTGGAAGCCTCACGATAGGGGGTGAACAGGATTCGCCTGTAGGATGTGGGTTACAGGATGTTCGAGTAGTCCGCCTCGATCCGGTCCAGGCTCAGGTGGTTGAGGAAGTTGGAGAAACACATCCAGGCCGACAACGCATTCATGTCACGGAACTGATCCGGCAGGTACTTGGGCGGCACCACCAGGCCTTCGTCCACCAGCTGGCGCAGGGTACGCATGTCCTCCAGGGTGGTCTTGCCGCAGAACAGCAGGGGTATCTGCTCGAGCTTGCCCTTGCGCACGGCCAACTGAATGTAGTTGTAAACCATGATGAAGCCCTTGAGGTAGGACAAGTCTTTGGTGAATGGCAGGCCGGTCGGCACCGAGCCGCGGAACACCCGGCTGGCGTTGCCATAGCTTTCGGCCATTTCGAAGCCCTGCTCGCGGAAGAACTCGAATATCTGCAGGAAGTCCGCGCCCTCCTCCACCATGTGAATGGCGCGGGTGCGGTTGGTCAGCTTGCGCAGGCGACTCGGATAAGAGGCGAAGGTGATGATTTCCATCAGGATCGCCAGGCCTTCCTGGGTCACGGTCGACGAGGGCGGGCCCTTGGCCAGGAAAGTGCAGATCGGCTGGTTCAGGCCGTTGAGGGTGGTGCCCACATGCACCAGGCCCTCGTGGACCTCCAGGGCCCGCACATCGCGGTCGTTGAACAGCGCGTCGGCGCGGATCTTGATGTAGTCGGCACCGGCCGCCGCATCGGCGACGATACCGTCGGATTCGAAGACCCGGATGGTTTCCTCGGCCTCGCCGAACACCTTGTTCAGCCGGCCTTGCAGCAGGCTGACAGCCTCCTTGGCGCTCAGGGTCTTGGGTTCGTCCTTGAGATCGCCGCGGCCGTCGATATTGTTCAGGTAGTCCGAGAGCATCAGGCCCAGGTCGGAAAGGGTCGGATCGCCGGCATGGAAGGCATCGGAAGCCGCGCCATAGAGCTCCTGGGAAATCAGCCCGAAATCCTCGGTGCCCCGGGCCTCGAGCATCCGCACCACCATGCGGTATTCCTTGCACATGCGCCGCATGATCTGCCCGACCGGGTTGAACTGCCCCAGTTGCCGGGTGATGTCACGCTCGATGTTCTGGAATTCCAGCTTCACCGCGCTGGAGTCGAAGGACAGCGGCCGGCCTTCGTAATAGGCGCGGTCCACCGCCGGCATTTCCTTGCCCTTGGCCTTGAGGAAACCTTTGCGGACGTTATCGTCCCACTTCACCGCATCCAGTACGCGGATCGGCGTTTGCGCCAGCACAATGCGATCGGACAAGGTGCGTATCGTCTGCTGGTAATCGTCCACCCGGAACTCCTGTCAAAACGTCTGTGTTGAGTTTACTTGCCCGCACGCTGGAAACGCGCCGCCTCGACGAACACGTCGGAGTTGGCAGGGTCGTCCAGGTAGGCAAAAACCTGTGGCAGCGGGCTGTCGATCAGCACGCCGTCGCCGTCGCCGGTCTCGAACGGTGCGCCCTGCAGGGTATTCTGCCCGCGGGCCTGGTTGATCTGCTCGAGATCGAGCTGATAGAGCACCAGCTCGTGTTTGTCGGTCAACTCGAAACCGGCGATGGTGAAGTGCCCGCCCAGCGCCTGGGGCACCGCCGCCGAGAGGTACCAGCGGCTGCCATGGCGGGCAACGGTGAATGCGTAAGTGTCGTGCCGTTGCGCTTTGCCGGTGGCGGAGGTGACGGCCTGGTAGCGGTTGTTGCCGATGCGGGTCAGCTGCAGGGTGAGCGGCTCGCCCCAGGCATTCTTGCTGGTCCACTTGCCCAGCAACGCCGCGGGCGCGGCCTGCTCGGCCGGCAAGGGTTCCTTGAAGGACACCAGGCAGCCGCTGAGCAGCAGGAACGACAAGGCGATCAGCACACGCCAGGCTTTCATTCAACACTCCCTATCAGCAGTCGAGCCCCAGCCTCGGTAGCCGCGCATCGGCGGCGTCACACCGAGGCCAGTACCAGGTGCATGTACCGGGTGAGAATCCCCAGCATGTCTTCCTCGGCCTGAGGCTCTGCGCCGTTGAGCAGGCCCTGATATTCCATCCGTCCGATTATAGCCGTCAACACTTTGGCATCCTGTTGCGGCTCGCGGGAACCCAGGACCTGGAAAAACTGGCAAGTGCCCTGCAACAGGATCTGCTGGTGGGAACGCACCAGCAGCGCCAGGCGCGGGTTGAGCAGCGCTTCCTGGCGAAACGCCTGCTCGGCCATCAGGTGTTCGCGGCGGTTCTGCAGCTGGCGCTGCACGTAGTCGGCGGTCAGCCGGGCGATGTCGTCGGCCAGTTGCGCCCGAGAATCCGGGCTGCCATCGCCATAGGCGACCATCTCCCGCAGCAACCCTTCGTTGTTGGCCCAGAGCTTGGCCATGAAGGCGGCGCTGCGCTCCACGTATTGGGCGAAGGTATCGGTGAGCAGGTCATCGATATCCTTGAAGTAGTAGGTGGTGGCCGATAGCGGCACACCGGCTTCTGCGGCTACCGCGCGATGGCGCACGGCCCGCACGCCGTCGCGCACCACAATGCGCATGGCGGCGTCGAGAATATCCTGGCGACGCTGCTCACTGCCCTGTCGGCTGGCCTTGCGGCCCTGGTACTGAACGCTTTCAGCGACCGCAGTGGCGATGCCAGCTGCACCTTCTTGAGCAATTGCACGGTTCACGACAGGTATTCCTCTCACATAAAAATGAAAAAAGCAGTACGTCAGTGCCACACAGACAATAAAAAGCCGCCTGTTAGCGGCGGCTTTTTATTCAACATATTTACGCTTGCGGCCGCATGTGCGGGAACAGGATCACGTCGCGGATCGACGGGGAGTTGGTCAGCAGCATCACCAGGCGGTCGATGCCGATACCCTCGCCGGCCGTTGGCGGCATGCCGTATTCCAGGGCGCGAACGAAGTCGGCGTCGTAGTGCATGGCTTCGTCGTCACCGGCGTCCTTGTCGGCCACCTGGGCCATGAAACGCTCGGCCTGGTCTTCCGCGTCGTTCAGCTTGCTTGTCGTAGTAGTTCTCGGCATGCGCCTCGGCCACGCGCCACAGTTGGCCACGAC
>NZ_JBNNVU010000044.1:0-46717 GCF_050280705.1 Pseudomonas sp. NPDC089530
GTGATCCGCTTCCAGCCCTCGGAGTTCATGAAGATCATCATGCCGGCGACCATCGCCTGGTACCTGGCCAAGCGCACCTTGCCGCCGCAGCTCAAGCATGTGGGCATCAGCCTGGTCCTGATCGGTATTCCGTTCATCCTGATCGTGCGCCAGCCGGACCTCGGCACCTCGCTGCTGATTCTTGCCGGTGGCGCCTTCGTGCTGTTCATGGGCGGCCTGCGTTGGCGCTGGATCCTCAGCGTGCTGGCCGCTGCGGTGCCGGTGGCGATCGCCATGTGGTTCTTCATCATGCACGACTACCAGAAGCAGCGGATCCTGACCTTCCTCGACCCGGAAAGCGATCCGCTGGGCACTGGCTGGAACATCATCCAGTCCAAGGCGGCCATCGGTTCCGGCGGCGTCTTCGGCAAGGGCTGGTTGCTGGGCACCCAGTCCCACCTGGACTTTTTGCCCGAGAGCCACACCGACTTTATTATCGCGGTCATGGGCGAGGAGTTCGGCCTGGTGGGCATTTGCGCCTTGCTGCTGATCTACCTGCTGTTGATCGGTCGGGGTCTGGTGATTACCGCCCAGGCGCAGACGCTGTTCGGCAAGTTGCTCGCCGGCGCCCTGACCATGACGTTTTTTGTTTACGTTTTCGTCAACATCGGTATGGTCAGTGGCCTGTTGCCGGTCGTGGGGGTGCCGTTGCCGTTCATTAGCTACGGAGGAACTTCGCTGGTGACGCTGCTGTCAGCGTTTGGGGTTTTGATGTCGATCCATACCCATCGCAAGTGGATCGCACAGGTTTGAATAAGGTGAAGAATTCAATGCAAGCAATGCGTGGCTGGACCGCTCGGTACGCACCGTGGGTCGGTCTGGTAGGCATCCTTGGCGCGGCGCAGGAAGCGCTGGCCGGCGGCGAATACGAGGGCTCGCCCCAAGTGGCCGAATTCGTGGGCGAAATGACCCGTGACTACGGTTTTGCGGGCGAACAGTTGATGGGTGTGTTCCGCGAGGCCGAGCGCAAGCAGTCGATCCTCGACGCCATTTCCCGGCCTGCCGAGCGGGTCAAACAGTGGAAAGAGTACCGGCCGATGTTCATCACCGACGCCCGTATCGCCCGGGGCGTGGACTTCTGGCGCCAGCACGAGGCGGTACTGGCCCGTGCCGAGCAGGAATACGGCGTGCCGGCCCAGGTGATCGTGTCGATCATTGGCGTCGAGACCTTCTTTGGCCGTAATACCGGCAACTACCGGGTGATCGACGCGCTGTCGACCCTGGGCTTCGATTACCCGCCGCGTGCCGAGTTCTTCCGCAAGGAATTGCGCGAGTTCCTGCTGCTGGCTCGCGAGGAACAGGTCGATCCGCTGACCCTGAAGGGTTCCTACGCCGGTGCCATGGGGCTGCCGCAGTTCATGCCGAGCAGTTTTCGCGCCTATGCTGTGGATTTCGACGGCGATGGCCACATCAATATCTGGAACAATCCGGACGATGCCATCGGCAGCGTCGCCAGCTATTTCAAGCGTCACGGCTGGGAGGCCGGGCAGCCGGTGGTCAGCCGGGCCGACGTGCGCGGCGATCGGGTCGACGAAGGCCTGACCAGCGGTATCGAGCCGACGAAAACCGTCGGGGAGTTGCGGGCGCTGGGGTGGTCGAGTCATGATGCGCTGCGCGACGATATGCCGGTCACGGCTTTTCGCCTGGAAGGCGACAATGGCCCCGAATACTGGATGGGCCTGAAGAATTTCTACGCGATCACGCGTTATAACCGCAGCGTGATGTACGCCATGGCCGTACATCAGCTCTCTGAACAGCTGGTCCAAGCACGGGGCGTCAAGTAATGCTGGCATCGCCAAACCGCAAACCCCTGAAGCTGGTGGCGCTTGCCGCATTGTCCTTGCTGGTGGCCAGTTGTTCGTCGACCCAGGCGCCGAAGCAGAAAGGCGGCCCTTCGGTCGTACGTTCGACGCCAGGCCTGGACATCAACCGCGCCCACAAAGACGGCGCGCCCTGGTGGGATGTCGATGTATCGCGCATCCCCGACGCCACGCCGACCCTGCACACCGGCCCGTACAAGGCCAACCCTTATACGGTGCTGGGCAAGACCTATTTCCCGATGGCCGAATCCAAGCGCTACGTCGCTTCGGGCACGGCGTCCTGGTACGGCACCAAGTTCCACGGGCAGAACACCGCCAATGGCGAGGTGTATGACCTGTACGGCATGAGTGCCGCGCACAAGACCCTGCCGCTGCCGAGTTATGTCCGGGTGACCAACCTGGACAACAACAAGAGCGTGATCTTGCGGGTCAACGACCGTGGGCCGTTCTATTCGGACCGGATCATCGATTTGTCCTACGCTGCGGCCAAGAAGCTCGGTTACGCCGAGATCGGCACCGCCCGGGTCAAGGTCGAAGGCATCGACCCGCAGGAGTGGTGGGCCCAGCGTGGCCGGCCGGCGCCGTTGATGCTCAACGAACCCAAGGCTGCGCCGGTGATGACGGCGTCCGCCGGAACCGTCGAGCAGTGGACTCCGCCTCCGCAGCAGCACGCCGCGGCCATGGTGCCGGTGCAGGTGGATGCAAAAAAAAACGCTTCTGCGCAAGCCTCTGGCCAGTATCTGCAGGTGGGCGCCTTCGCCAACCCGGACGCTGCCGAGCTCCTGCGCTCGAAGCTGAGCGGGATGGTGAGCGCTCCGGTGTTCATCAGCTCGATCGTGCGCAATCAACAGACCCTGCACCGGGTACGCCTGGGGCCGATCGGCTCGCCGGGTGAGATCCAGCAAGTGCAGAACAGTGTCCGGCTGGCCAATCTGGGGCAGCCGAGCCTGGTAACCGCCGAGTAAGCGGCTACTGATTCATGGTTCGCCTGCGGTCATTGGGGGGGAACCAGGTTGTTGGCTCGTCGTACAACAAAAACCCGGCAAGGGTCAGTGAGTGAACAACTGAACACGCGACAGCCCTTTAGAAGGCTGTCTGAATAGTTTTGTCCGCAAGGACAAGTTTCCATTAGCAATTTCGAGAGACGGATGAACATCACCACCTTTGCCAAACGCCTGTGCCTGCTTGTCCCGCTGATCATCACGCCTGCCGCCTGGGCGGTAGAAGTGATGCCGTCACCGCCGCAGCTGGCCGCCAAGTCCTATGTGCTCATGGATGCCAGCAGCGGTAACGTGCTGGTGGAGAACAACGGTGACCAGCGTCTGCCGCCAGCCAGCCTGACCAAGCTGATGACAGCCTATATCGCGACCCTGGAAATCCGTCGCGGCCAGATCGGCGAGAACGACCCGGTGACCGTCAGCGAAAACGCCTGGCGTACCGGCGGTTCGCGGATGTTCATCAAGGTGGGTTCGCAGGTCACCGTCAGCGACCTGCTGCACGGCATCATCATTCAGTCGGGTAACGACGCCAGCGTCGCGGTTTCCGAGCATATCGCCGGCAGCGAAGACGCCTTCGCCGACATAATGAACAAGACCGCCGGCGACCTGGGCATGAGCAACAGCCACTTCATGAACCCGACCGGCCTGCCGAACCCCGAGCACTACTCGTCGGCGCACGACATGGCGGTACTGGCTCGCGCGATCATTCACGAAGACCCGGCTCACTACGCGATCTACTCGCAGAAAGAGTTCTTCTGGAACGGCATCAAGCAGCCCAACCGCAACCTGTTGCTGTGGCGTGACAAGACCGTCGACGGTCTGAAAACCGGTCACACCGACGAAGCCGGCTACTGCATGGTGTCTTCGGCCGTTCGTGATGGCATGCGTCTGATCGCCGTGGTATTCGGCACCAACAGCGAGCAGGCTCGCGCGGCCGAGACCCAGAAGCTGCTGACCTACGGTTTCCGCTTCTTCGAAACCCAGACCTTCTACCAGAAGGGCACCGAGCTGGCTCAGGCCCCGGTCTGGAAAGGCACGACCTCCCAGGTCAAGGCCGGTCTGGCTGAGGACCTGACCATGACCATGCCAAAAGGCCAGCTGAAGAAACTCGCTGCCAGCATGACCATGAATCCACAGCTGGTCGCGCCTATCGCCAAGGGCGACGTGATCGGTAAAGTCGAAGTGAAACTGGACGACAAGGTGGTGCACAGCGCCGATCTGATCGCTCTGGACGCGGTCGACGAAGGTGGTATCTTCCGCCGCATGTGGGATAGCATCCGTCTATTCTTCTACGGCTTGTTCAACTGATATTGTCGACCCGCGCGGCCCTCCCTCTGAAGTAGAGTGGGGGCCTCGTCCGTCGCCACGGCTTACGAGGCCGTTACGCCATGACAGACACCGAAGTAAAGGCGCCAAAGATCGAATTCCCCTGCGCGGATTACCCGATTAAGGTAATCGGCGACACCGGCGTGGGTTTCAAGGACAAGATCATCGCGATCCTTGAAAAACACGCGACCGTTGACCACAAGACCCTGGCCGAGCGCCAGAGCACCAACGGCAAGTACACGACCATCCAGTTGCACATCCTCGCCACCGGCCAGGAGCAGCTGTACGACATCAACAGCGAATTGCGGGCCACCGGCTTCGTACACATGGTGTTGTGATGTCGCAAACGCTGGGCTTTCGCGAGCTCGGCCAGATGGCCTACGAGCCGGTCTGGCAGGCCATGCAACGCTTTACCAACGAACGCGGCACCGACGCCCCCGATGAAGTCTGGCTGGTGCAGCACCCGCCGGTCTTTACCCAGGGGCAGGCGGGCAAGGCCGAACACCTGTTGCTGCCCGGGGATATCCCGGTGGTGCAGGTCGACCGGGGTGGTCAGGTGACTTATCACGGCCCCGGCCAACTGGTGGCCTATCTGCTGCTGGATGTTCGTCGCCTGGGTTTTGGCGTGCGTGACCTGGTCAGCCGGATGGAGCAATGCCTGGTCGAGTTGCTGGCCAGTTACGGCGTGACCGCGGCCGCCAAGCCGGATGCTCCCGGTGTCTACGTCGATGGCGCGAAAATCGCCTCCCTGGGCCTGCGGATCCGCCATGGTTGTTCCTTTCATGGCCTGGCCTTGAACGTGGACATGGATCTGCAGCCGTTTCTACGGATTAACCCCTGTGGCTATGCCGGGCTGGCGATGACCCAGTTGAGCGACCACACAGGACCGATTGAATTTGCCGAGGTAAGTGCCCGGCTGCGCGCGCAGCTCGTCAAACACCTCGACTATGCTGAGCAGACGACCCTAACGGGCGGAATCGACTGATATGACTACTGCGCAAGACGCTGTGCAAACCCTGATCCCGACGCTGGATGTTTCCGAGCGCCCGGCCCGTGCGAAAGTTGAAGCCGGCGTTAAATTGCGCGGTGCCGAGAAGGTCGCGCGTATCCCGGTGAAGATCATTCCGACCACCGAACTGCCGAAGAAACCGGACTGGATTCGCGTGCGTATTCCGGTTTCCCCGGAAGTCGACCGGATCAAGCAATTGCTGCGCAAGCACAAACTGCACAGCGTCTGCGAAGAGGCATCCTGCCCGAACCTGGGCGAGTGCTTCTCCGGCGGTACCGCGACCTTCATGATCATGGGTGACATCTGCACCCGTCGCTGCCCGTTCTGCGACGTTGGCCATGGTCGTCCGAAGCCACTGGATGTCGACGAGCCGCTGAACCTGGCGGTAGCCATCGCCGACCTGCGCCTGAAGTACGTGGTGATCACCTCGGTCGACCGCGACGACCTGCGTGACGGCGGTGCCCAGCACTTCGCCGACTGCATCCGCGAAATCCGCAAGCTGTCGCCGAACGTGCAGCTGGAAACCCTGGTCCCGGACTACCGTGGCCGCATGGATGTCGCGCTGGAAATCACCGCTGCCGAGCCGCCGGATGTGTTCAACCACAACCTGGAAACCGTGCCGCGTCTGTACAAGGCCGCGCGTCCGGGTTCGGATTACCAGTGGTCGCTGACCCTGCTGCAGAAGTTCAAGCAACTGGTGCCCCACGTACCGACCAAGTCCGGCCTGATGCTGGGCCTGGGCGAGACCGACGACGAAGTCATCGAAGTCATGAAGCGCATGCGCGAACACGACATCGACATGCTGACCCTCGGCCAGTACCTGCAGCCGTCCCGCAGCCACTTGCCGGTGCAGCGTTTCGTACACCCGGACACCTTCGCCTGGTTCGCCGAGGAAGGTTACAAGATGGGCTTCAAGAACGTCGCTTCGGGCCCGCTGGTACGTTCTTCCTACCACGCCGACGAGCAGGCCAAGCTGGCCAAAGAAGGCCTGGTTTCCTGATGTAATGCGCCCGCAAGGTCCTCGCCTTGCGGGCGTCATCCGCCGTTACACCCGCGTCTCTCCTCCTGCAAAGACCTTTCCCGCAAGCACCGTGGCGTTTCAACGCTTCTGTTTACCCGCGTTCATGGCTACTGTGCATCAGAGAATCCACCCAGGGAGAACCATTGGATGACCCTTCACCCGACTGATGTCCCTTGTGCCCAGCGGCCAGTACCGGCGCTGCCTGCGCAAGGGCTGATCGGCTTGATTGCCCCCGCCGGCCCCGCGGCCCTGGATCAGGAAAAAGCCATCCAGTGGATGCGCGCGCGCGGTTATTCGCTGCGGATCTACCCTGGGGTCGAACAGAAGGATGGCTATCTGGCAGGTAGCGACGAGGTCCGCCTGAACGATCTGCATGCCGCCTTCGCCGATGAGGAGGTCGACGCGATCCTCTGCCTGCGCGGTGGTTACGGCAGCCCACGGCTGCTCGACCGGATCGATTTCGACCTGCTGCGTCGCCACGCCAAGCCGTTTGTCGGTTATAGCGACATCACCGCGCTGCACCTGGCCATCAATCGTTATGCGGGCTTCGTGACCTTCCATGGGCCGATGCTCAATGCCGACCTGCTGGGAGACAAGCAGCCGCCGACCGAGTCCTCGTTGTTCAACCTGCTTGGGGGGCAATTGAAGGCCGGCAGCCTGCTGGCACATCCGGCGGCTTATCCCTTGGCCACCATCGAGCCTGGCATTGGCTGTGGCCAGTTGTTGGGAGGCAATCTGTCGCTGATTGCCGCGACCATGGGTACGCCGTTCGAGATCGATGCCGACGGCATCATTCTGTTTATCGAAGACATCAACGAGCCGTTGTACCGGATTGACCGTCTGCTCACGCACCTGCGCCTGGCGGGCAAGCTCGACAGGTTGCGTGGCGTGCTGGTGGGGGATGTGGCGGGCGTCGAGCCCGAGGCGCTTGGCGGGCTGCTCAAGCAAACCTTCGAGCCCCTGGGCATCCCGGTGCTGAGCGGGTGGCGCAGCGGGCATTGCGATCCGAACCTGACGCTGCCGTTGGGGGCCATGGTCAGGCTGGACGCGGGGGAGCAGCGGTTGATCCTCGAGCAGGATGTGGTCTTCGGCTGATTCACCCGGCTATCGCGAGCAGCCCGCTCCCCTGGAGCGAGCTTGCTCGCGATAGCACCCCTTTCAGATAGGCCTCAACGGGAACGCAGGCTCTCCAGCAGCTTGTGGGTCGGATAGCCGTCGGCGGGCCAGCCCAGGGATTGCTGCGCGCTGCGAATCGCCTTGCGGGTATTGGCGCCGATAATGCCGTCCGGGTTTCCGGCGTCGTAATTGTTGGCGCTGAGCAGGTTCTGCAACTCGATACGTTCGGTTCGGCTGAGGGGCATGTCGTCTTTCGGCCAGAGGCCGTTGATCAGGCCCGAACCGTTGAAGCGTTGCGACAACAGGTTCACTGCCAGGGCGTAGGACGAAGAGTTGTTGTACTTCAGAACGGCGCGGAAGTTGTCGAGGATCAGGAACGCCGGGCCGCGATAGCCCGCCGGCAGCAGCAAGGCCGCGGAAAGCTGTTCGGAGCCGGGCGGAACGCTGGCACCGTTGGGCAGCTTCATGCCCAGGCGCAGCCATTCGGCCACCGGTTTGCGGATCGCGCCGTCAGCCAGTGCGTAGTCGAAACCGTTCGCCAGCTGCACCTCGAAGCCCCACGGTTGGCCTTTCTGCCAGCCAGAGCTTTGCAGATAGTGCGCGGTCGAGGCCAGGGCATCGGCCGGGCTGTTCCAGATATCGCGGCGGCCATCGCCGTCGAAATCCACGGCGTGGGTGTTGTAGGTGGTCGGAATGAACTGGGTCTGGCCCATGGCACCCGCCCAGGAACCGAGCATCTTCTCGGGTTGAATATCACCGTGCTGGAGAATCTGCAGGGCGGCCAGCAACTGGCTGTTGGCGAAGGCCGGGCGCCGGCCTTCGTAGGCCAGGGTCGCGAGGGAGCGGATCACCGATTTATTGCCCTGGAACTCACCAAAATTGCTTTCCATGCCCCAGACCGCCACCAGGGCCTGGCGATCGACGCCATAGCGCTGTTCGATCTGCTGCAGGATGTCGGCGTACTGATTGATCAGTGCCTGGCCCTTGCGCACGCGCAGCGGCGACAGGGCGCCGTCGAGGTATTCCCACACGGGGCGGGCGAATTCAGGCTGGCTGCGGTCGGCCTTGATCACGCTCATGTCCGGGGTGATGCCGGCGAACACCCGGTCGAAAAGATCGGCGCGGATCCCGGCGTTCAGGGCTTCGATGCGGAATCCGGCCTGCCATTGGGCAAAGGTCTGGGTCGGCTGGATATCCAGGTTGTCGACAGCCAGCGGAGTGGCGGTTGCAGGCGCGGCGAGAGGGGCGGCTTGAATACTGGGGAGCGGCTGGGCATCGGCGGCGGTGGGTTTTTCCGCGCAGGCGACGAGCAGGGCAAGGCTGGAGGCAGCGATCAGTTGGCGCAGGTGCCAACGACGGGAAAGACAAAAGGGCATGCACAGGTCCAGAGAATACGAATCAGGTACAGACCTTATCACGCCAGCGGGGTTCTCCGCTTCAGGCGGCCAGAAAGTAAGAAGCCTCCCAGCTTTTAGACTGGAAGGCTTCGCGGCGGTAGCTGCCTTTGCCCTTGGCGGGTCGTTCCTGACGGCTGCGGAACAGTGGCTGGGCGATGATGGATTTGGCCTTGTTGGGGCCATGCTTGGATGGCTTGCTCATGGGGATACTCTCTTGAGGTGGGTGATGCGCCGCAGATGATCGGCCAGCTTTGCCCGGCTGTCCAGCCCTGTGATATGTAGGGCTTTTCAGCAACGTTCGCGTATCCCGCTATTTCCTGTGGGGAGGCGCCGGGTTTACTCGGCGGGAAGGGGCAGGCGTTGCCCAGCCATCAGCAGCGACAGGCGACTGAGGCTGCTCCAGGGCGAGCCGGTGGCCTGTCCCTTGATCTGCGCATCGATACGCTGGGCATCGAGCAACAGTTGCGCCCAGCGCGGCGCCGAATAGCGCTGCAGGGCTTTGCTCATCAGCGGCTTGCGTTTGTCCCAGACGGGCGGGCGGGCCTGGCTGAACACCTTGTCCAGCGGCGTGCCCTGGCTGTACTGCAGCGACATGTTGGCCAGCGCCCGTAGCTCCCGGGCCAGCGCCCAGAGAATCACGGGCGGCTCGACACCTTCGCCGCGCAACCCTTCGAGCATGCGCAGGGCATGGGCCGCCTCGCCGTTGAGGATGGCGTCCACCAGCCCGAAAACGTCGAAGCGAGCGCTGTCGGCCACAGCCGCCTGCACGGTCTCCACCGTGATCTGGCCGCCTTCGGCCATCAGCTTGAGCTTTTCGATTTCCTGGGCGGCGGCCAGCAGGTTGCCTTCCACCCTGGCCGCGATCAGTTCCACGGCGTCCTGGCTGGCAGAAAGTCCGGCCTGGGACAGGCGCTGGCGAATCCACTGTGGCAGTTGGTTGGCATCCACCGGCCAGATCTGGATGAACTGGGTCTGCTCGCCCTCGATCAGCGCCTTGCCCCATTTGGTCTTTTGCGCACTGCCGTCGAGCTTGGGCAGGCTGACCAGCAGCAGGGTGTCTTCGGCCGGCCGGGAACAGTATTCGATAAAGGCCGCGGCGCCTTTGTCGCCGGGCTTGCCGGAAGGCAGGCGCAGCTCCAGCAGGCGCTTTTCGGCGAACAGCGACATGCTCGCGCCGGCCTGCAGCAGCGTGCCCCAATCGAAATTGGCGTCGGCGCTGAAGACCTGGCGTTCATCGAAGCCCTGTTGGCGGGCTGCGGTGCGAATGGCGTCGGCGGCTTCCTGGCACAGCAACGGATCATCGCCACTGATGACGTAGACCGGTGCGAGCGGACCTTGCAGGTGTTTGCCGAGTTGAGCGGGGGCGAGTTTCATAAGAAGGGGCAAGCGGGGCGCTTGAGCGCCCCACAAGGCTTACTGGTTCGGCAGCTGCATAGGCGACTGTTGCGGTGTTTCCGCCTCAGCCTTCTGTGCGGCTTCCAGGGCTTCAGCCTCGGCTTTGGCGCGGGCTTTCGCGGTCTGCTGCAGTTTATCCAGCTGGGCTGGAGTCAGCAGTTGCAGGCGCAGCATCATGTTCTGCACGAGGTCGCGACGCATTTCCTTGCGCACTTCCAGCGATTCCTGGTCGGAGCCCACCAGGTTGTTGCCGTCGTGGATGTAGACCTTCTGCACTTGCAGCTTGTCGCTGAGCAGGCTCAGGTTGTTCTGACCCAGGATTTCGTAGTTCAGCGCGGTGGTCATTTCATACTCGGCCGAACGACCGGCGCCGGCGTAGCTGAGGCTGCGCTGGGATTCCTGTTCGCGAGTCAGTACCAGCTTGTAGGGCGCGCCGGCGTAGACCTTGACGCCGCTGTTCTGCAGGACCTGGCGCAGTTGGGTCACGGTATCGCCGTAGGCATCACGGGCGTTCAGGTCGAGTTCCTTGATCGCCAGTTCGGTGGTGCCGGTGCCGCGCAGGTGAAAACCGCAGGCGCTCAGCAGTACAGCCAGGCCCATCACCAGCAGATTGCGTTTGATCATCTTGTTGCTCCCCTTGAAACCATGTGGGCCGACAGGGCGGCCCTGGAGGTTTTATGCGGCGCCGGCCTCCGGGCTGGCGCCTGATCCAATTAGCTAGCGACGATATTGACCAGCTTGCCGGGCACGACGATCACTTTGCGAATCGTCAGGCCTTCGGTGAAGCGCAGCACGTTCTCGTTGGTTCGAGCGGCGGCTTCGACCTCTTCGCGGCTGGCGCTGGCCGGCATTTCGATCTGCCCACGCAGTTTGCCGTTGACCTGGACCACCAGTTGCAGGCTGTCCTGTACCAGTGCGTTCTCGTCCAGTTGTGGCCAGCCGGCGTCGATGATGGCGCCGCTGCGCCCCAGCCGGCTCCACAGCTCGTGGCTGATGTGCGGAGTGATCGGCGCCAGCAGCAGGGCCACGGTTTCCAGGCCTTCCTGCAGCAGGGCACGATCCTGCGCGGTGGCTTGCGGGGCTTTTTCCAGCACGTTCATCAGCGTCATGACCTGAGCGATGGCGGTGTTGAATTTATGGTGCTGGCCGACGTCCTGGCTGGCTTGCTTGATCGCCAGGTGGATGGCGCGACGAATGACTTTCTGTTCGTCGTTCAGTGCCGTCAGGTCCAGTGTGCCCGGCAGACCCTGGGCCACGTGGGCCTGGGCCAGGCGCCAGACGCGCTTGAGGAAGCGGTGGGAGCCTTCGACGCCGGAGTCGGACCATTCCAGGCTCATGTCAGGTGGCGAAGCGAACATCATGAACAGGCGGCAGGTGTCTGCGCCGTATTGTTCGATCATCGACTGAGGGTCGACGCCGTTGTTCTTCGACTTGGCCATTTTCTCGGTACCGCCGATTTCCACCGGCAGGCCGTCGCTGATCAGCTTGGCGCCAACGATCTTGGCCTTGCTGTCACGCTCCAGCTCGACGTCGGCTGGGTTGTACCAGGTGTAGGCACCGTTGGCTTCGCGGCGGTAGTAGGTCTCGGCGACCACCATGCCCTGGGTCAGCAGGTTCTTGAACGGCTCGTTGGAGTTGACCAGGCCTTCGTCGCGCATCAGCTTGTGGAAGAAGCGGGCGTAGAGCAGGTGCAGGATCGCGTGTTCGATACCGCCGATGTACTGGTCCACCGGCAGCCAGTGGTTGGCCGCGGCCGGGTCGACCAGGCCACCTTCATATTTTGGCGAAGCGTAGCGCGCGTAGTACCACGAGGACTCGACGAAGGTGTCCATGGTGTCGGTTTCGCGCTTGGCAGGCTTGCCGCATTTCGGGCAGTTGCACTCGTAGAACTCGGGCATGCGCGCCAGAGGCGAGCCGGCGCCGTCCGGCACCACGTCTTCCGGCAGTACTACGGGCAGCTGGTCTTCCGGTACCGGTACATCGCCGCAGCTGTCGCAGTGGATGATCGGGATCGGGCAGCCCCAGTAGCGCTGGCGGCTGATGCCCCAGTCACGCAGGCGGAACTGGGTGCGGGATTGGCCGAGGTTCTTCTTCAGCAGGGCCACTTCGATGGCGTCGAAGGCGCCGGCGAAGTCCAGGCCGTCGAATTCACCGGAGTTGATCAGTTCGCCGTGCTCGCCGTAGGCGTCCTGCCAAGGCGCAGGCGTTTTGTCGCCGGCGCTGGTGCGCACCACGTTCTTGATCGGCAGGTTGTACTTGCTGGCGAACTCGTAGTCGCGCTCGTCGTGGGCCGGAACAGCCATCACCGCGCCATCGCCGTAGTGCATCAGCACGTAGTTGGCGACCCATACCGGCAGCTTTTCGCCGGTCAGCGGGTGCTCGACGAACAGCGAGGTCGGCAGGCCTTTCTTCTCTTGAGTGGCGATGTCGGCTTCGGCGACGCTGCCGCCCTTGCACTCGGCGATGAAGGCTTGCAGCGCTGGATCGTTCTGCGCCGCCAGGGTAGCCAGCGGGTGCTCGGCGGCCACGGCGACATAGGTCGCGCCCATCAGGGTGTCAGGACGGGTGGTGAAGACTTTCAGTGCGCCCGCTTCGCCGATGGAGGCCAGGTCGTAGGGGAATTGCACTTCCATGCCACGGGATTTGCCGATCCAGTTGCGTTGCATGGTCTTGACCTGCTCAGGCCAGCCCGGCAGCTCGTCGAGACTCTCCAGCAGTTCATCCGCGTAGGCGGTGATCTTGAAGTAGTACATCGGGATTTCGCGTTTTTCGATCAGCGCGCCGGAGCGCCAGCCGCGACCGTCGATCACCTGCTCGTTGGCCAGGACGGTCTGGTCGACCGGGTCCCAGTTCACGGTGCCGTTCTTGCGGTAGATCACGCCTTTTTCGAACAGGCGGGTGAACAGCCATTGTTCCCAGCGGTAGTAGTCCGGCTTGCAGGTCGTGACTTCGCGGGACCAGTCCACTGCCAGGCCCAGGCTGCGCAGCTGGGACTTCATATAGGCGATGTTTTCGTAGGTCCACTTGGCCGGTGCGACGTTGTTCTTCATCGCGGCGTTTTCCGCCGGCATGCCGAAGGCGTCCCAACCCATGGGTTGCAGCACGTTCTTGCCTTGCATGCGCTGGTAGCGGGAAATCACGTCGCCGATGGTGTAGTTACGCACGTGCCCCATGTGTAGCTTGCCGCTGGGGTAAGGGAACATCGACAGGCAGTAGTACGTTTCCTTGCCTGGCTGTTCGCTGACTTCAAAGGACTTTTGCTCATCCCAGAACGACTGGGCGGCGGCTTCGATCTCACGGGGCTGATAGTGTTCGTGCATGGCTACTTTTGAACTGAATAGGGGTGGCCTAATCCTCTTCAATGCAACGTTGGGCGGTGATGGCGCCAGATGTGGCGTTTTCGCTACCCAGGCGAGCTGGAAGTGGAGTTACAGGAAGCGCCGTAGCATACATGACCGCGCTCTACCGAGGGAAACCCTGATTACGCGCCTTGGGCCGTTGGTCGCGGCACCGGGACGGTTTCGGCAGCGCGACTAAGCTCAAAAAGGGGAGTGAGTCTTACTTTCATGAGGTGAGTGGATGGTTGAGTCGCAGCGAAAAGCTACAAAACCCGAGTTGTACGAACGACTGATAGATCGTCTGGCTTTGGCCCTGGATGCAGCGAAAACAGCAGGAAGCTTGCGTAATGAGCGACCTGTGGAATTGGAGTTGCGTGGCCTGAGTCATGCCGAATTCGAGATGATCAAGGCCTATCTGGATCGTAGCGAGCGTGAAACGCGATTGAGCGTGCTCGAATGCCTCAGGCATGAAGTGACTCCACCTCCGGCCAATATCATCTGGTTGAAAGACAAGGTACCCGCCGGGGATGCGGTAAAGGTCCGGTCCCTGCATTTCAAATGAGCCTGCGCAGCCCGTTCGGGCAACTGCGTAGCGTCAATGTCGCCTACCTTGTGCGTGAAATCTGTTTCGTATCTGTTGTTGCATTGCTTTTACCCACTTAGGCTTCGAGCATCTTTGGAGATGCTCGATGCCTTTTCGTTATTTCGTCAAACAACTGCTCCTGCCGCCAGGCCTTCTATTGCTTCTGCTTTTGCTTGCCTGGTGGTTTCGCCGTTCCAGGCCGCGGCTTGCCGCGGTGTGCTTTGCCCTGGGCCTGGGTGGGTTCTGGCTGATGAGCCTGCCGGTCATGGTGGAGTGGGGCGCGAGTGCCCTGGAGAACAAACCGGCGCTGACGCAAAGCCAGTGGTCGACCCTCGCCGAGCACGCCGATGCGATCGTGGTGCTGGGCTCCGGGCGCGAGCGTGGCGACCCGGCCTGGGGTACCGACCAGCCGACCGGTGTCGGACTGGAGCGCCAGCGTTATGCGGCGCGCCTGGCCAAGGCTTCCGGACTGCCGATCCTGACCAGCGGTGGCTTGCATTACGGTACGCCGCCCACGGAAGCGGCGTTGATGGCCGAGTCATTGCTCAATGATTTCGACGTGACGGTGCGCTGGCAGGAAGGGCGCAGCCGCACGACCTGGGAAAACGCCCAATTCACCGCGCAAGTGCTGGAGCCGCAGGGCGTCAAGCGTGTGGTGCTGGTGACCCAGGCCTGGCATATGCAACGTGCGGTCTGGAGCTTCGAACAGGCAGGTTTCACGGTGGTGCCGGCGCCCGTGGGGTTCCTCGGGGTGGATAATGCCAGGCCGCTGGGCGGCTGGATGCCGGAGTTCAAGTCGATCTGGCAGAGCGGCCAGTTGCTGAACGAGGCGGTGGGTCTGGTGGGGTACAAGCTGTTCTATCGCGCAGAGCCCTAGGTCTATCGCGAGCCAGCTCGCTTCTGCAGGAGGTTAACGGCTGCAGGAGCGAGCTGGCTCGCGACGGGCTCAGACGGTCTTGGCGATCCGGCTGGCCAGCAAGGCCCAGCCGAACAGCAGGGCGCACAGGATGAGCAGTGGCCAGGAGCGCCATTGCAGGTAAGGCGTCAGGTTGTGCATTGGCACCACCTCGCCGTAGAGAATCCCGCGTTCGAACTGGGGGATCTGTACGGTGATCTTGCCGAACGGATCGATCAGGCCGGTGACCCCGTTGTTGGTCGCGCGGATCATCCAGCGGCCGGCTTCCAGGGCGCGCATCTGGGCCATCTGCAGGTGTTGCAGCGGGCCGATCGAGGTGCCGAACCAGGTGTCGTTGCTGATGGTCAGCAACAGGTCGCTGCGCGCCGACAGGCCCGCGGCGAATTCCGGGTAAACCACTTCGTAGCAGATGAACGGCGCGATCTGATAGCCCTTGGCTTGCAGCAAGGGCTGGTCGGCAGGGCCGCGGGCGAAGTCCGACATGGGCAGGTCGAAGAAGGCGATCAGGCCTCGCAGCAGGTCCTGCAGGGGGACGTACTCACCGAAGGGCACGAGTTTCTGCTTGAGGTACTCGCCGTCGCCTTCGCCGACCACGGTAATGCCGTTGAAGTAGCGCTTCTGGTGATGCACCACCTCGCGGATCGGGACGCCGGTGATCAGCGCCGAATGCCGGTCGGCGGCAAAACTGCCCATCATCTGCAGGTAGCCTTCGGCCGACTCCTTGAGCACGGGTACCGCGGTTTCCGGCCACACCAGCAGGTCCACGCGCTTGGAGCTGAAGCTCATGTCGCGGTACAGCGCCAGCTGGGAGTTGAGTTGCGCGGGGTCCCATTTCAGGCTCTGTTCGATATTGCCCTGGATCGCCGCGACGCTCAGTGGCTCGCCCGCCGGGCTGGTCCAGGCATGCCCTTTGAGAGCCATGCCGATCACCCAGGGCGCGACCAGCAACACCAGGCCGGCGGCGATGAAGGCTTTGCGTCCGGCGCGGATCAGGCTCGGCAGGTTGTAGAGCAGGGCCGCGGTCAGCGCCAGGCTGAAGGAGATCAGCCACATGCCGCCCAGCGGGGCCAGGCCGGCCAAGGGGCCGTCGAGTTGGCTGTAGCCGGAATAAAGCCAGGGGAAGCCCGTCAGGAACCAGCCGCGGAAAGCTTCCTGGCCCACCCACAGGGCGGCGAAGGCCAGGGCGTCGGCCAGGGGCGCTTCATTGCGGCGCAGCCAGCGCGCCCAGAGCCAGGCCGGCAGGGCGAAGAACCAGGCGATGGCGGCAATGAAGGCCAGCATCAGCAAACCGGCCAGCAGCGCCGAGGCGCCGCCGTAGGTATGGATACTGACGTAGATCCAGCTGGTGCCGGCGCCGAACAGGCCGAAGCCGAAGCTCCAGCCGCGCCACAGCGCCTGACGCGGTGTCAGCTGACGCAGGCCGGCATAAAAGAAGCCGACCGCCAGCAGTGCCAGCGGCCAGATGTCGTACGGCGCCAGGGCCAGGGTGGTGATTGCGCCAGCCGCCATGGCCAGCAGGTTACCGGGCCAGCCGGGGCGGGTTAAGCGCAGCATGTCGGTCCTTAACGCGGAATAGGCGTGAGTCGCAGCAGGTGGATGCGGCGGCTGTCGGCATTCAGGATGCGGAAGCGATAGGCACCGATTTCCGTGATTTCGTTGCGTTTGGGCAGGTGCCCGAACGCGCTCATCACCAAGCCGCCGACGGTGTCGAACTCATCGTCGGAGAACTCGCTGTCGAAGAAGTCGTTGAAGTTCTCGATCGGCGTCAGCGCCTTGATCAGGAAGTCGCCGCTCGGCAGGGGCTTGATGTAGCTGTCTTCCTCGACGTCGTGCTCGTCTTCGATGTCGCCGACGATCTGCTCCAGCACGTCCTCGATGGTCACCAGGCCCGCCACGCCGCCATATTCGTCGATGACGATAGCCATGTGGTTATGGTTGGCGCGGAACTCGCGCAGCAGCACGTTCAGGCGCTTGGACTCGGGGACGAAGGTCGCCGGACGCAGCAGGTCCTTGATGTTGAAGCTGTCACCGTTCTCCTTGAGGATCAGCGGCAGCAGGTCCTTGGCCAGCAGGACGCCCATCACGTCGTCATGGCTTTCGCCGATCACCGGATAACGCGAGTGCGCGGAATCGAGGACGGACGGCAGGAATTCGCGGGGGGTCTGGGTCGCCTTGATGCTGATCATCTGCGAGCGCGGAACCATGATGTCCCGTACCTGCAGGTCAGCGACCTGGATGGCGCCTTCGACGATGGCCAGCGCTTCGCTGTCCAGCAACTTGTTCTGATGGGCTTCACGCAGCAGCTCCAGCAGCTCCTGGCGGTTTTTCGGCTCATGGGCAAAAGCCTGGGTCAGTTTACCCAGCCACGACTTTTGCCCGCTGCTCGATCGGTCTTCGCTCATAGCGATTACTCTAAATCCTTGGTTGTTACAGATGGATGTTCTTCGGTTTCGTCGTCCGCATAAGGGTCGGGATGACCCAGTTCTGCAAGCAACGTTCGTTCCAGTGCTTCCATTTCTTCGGCTTCGTCGTCATCTATATGGTCATAGCCCAATAGATGCAAGCAGCCGTGAATCACCAGATGGGCCCAGTGGGCCTGGAGGTCCTTGCCTTGTTCGGCGGCTTCGCGCTCGACCACTTCGGTGCAGATCACCAGGTCGCCGAGCAACGGAATGTCCAGCAGATCGTCTGGCACATCGGCGGGGAACGACAGGACGTTGGTGGCGTAATCCTTCTGCCGCCAGGTGCGGTTCAGTTCGCGGCCTTCGGGTTCGTCCACCAGACGAATGGTCAGTTCCGAGTCGGCCGTGCGCTGGCGCAGGGCCAGTTCACACCATTGGCGGAACAGGGCTTCGCTGGGCGCTGGCTTGGCGCTTGCCAGTTGCAGATCAAGCTCAAGCATCGTGGCGATTGCCTTTTTCCGCGGAGGGCTGGGTGGACTCGTCGGCCAGGCGCTGCTCGAAGCGCTCGTAGGCTTCGACGATGCGTTGCACCAGCGGATGACGGACTACGTCCTTGGGCATGAAGTGGGTGAAGCTGATGCCCGGAACGTCCTTGAGCACATTGATCACATGGGCCAGGCCGGACTTGGTGCCCTTGGGCAGGTCGACCTGGGTGATGTCCCCCGTGATCACGGCGGTGGAGCCGAAGCCGATCCGGGTCAGGAACATCTTCATCTGTTCGACGGTGGTGTTCTGGCTCTCGTCGAGGATGATGAAGCTGTTGTTCAGGGTGCGGCCGCGCATGTACGCCAGTGGAGCGATCTCGATGACCTGGCGCTCGATCAGTTTGGCCACCTGTTCGAAGCCAAGCATTTCATACAGCGCGTCATACAGTGGGCGCAGGTACGGGTCGATCTTCTGGGCCAGGTCGCCGGGCAGGAAGCCGAGTTTCTCGCCGGCTTCGACCGCCGGACGCACCAGCAGGATGCGCCGTACCTGCTCGCGCTCCAGGGCGTCTACCGCACAGGCCACGGCCAGGTAGGTCTTGCCGGTGCCGGCCGGGCCGATGCCGAAGTTGATGTCGTTGCCGAGGATTTCCTTGACGTAGCGCTGCTGATTCAAGCCCCGTGGGCGAATCATGCCTTTCTTGGTACGCAGGGCCACGGACGCTTCGGCAACCGGGTGATTGTTCAGCTCCTCGACGGCCGATTCCTGGAGGAACAGGTGCACCATGTCCGGCGACAGCTCGGTGCCTTTGGTTTCCCGGTACAGGCGGCGCAGGAGGTTTTCCGCGGAGGTGGTGTGCTTGGGTTCGCCGATCAGTTCGAACTGATTGCCGCGGTTGCGGATCTCGATGGTCAGGCGCTGTTCGATCAAGCGCAAATGCTCGTCGAACTGCCCGCACAGATTGGCGAAGCGGCGAGCCTCAAAGGGCTCGAGGATAAAACGATGGGGTTCTATGGGTGCGTTCAAGGTTTTTTTTTAGCCGCCCAACGGCAATAAGGATGAATTCAAGGATAACGCCAGTGGCCTGGGTGCGAAAGCTCTTATACGAAGCAATGTCTTTCATCCCATTTTCCAGGGAAGCCGGCTGCCAAGCGCTGGCAGACCGGCTTGCGCAGGCGTCATTGCAGCAGCGATCCGCGTAGCGAGTGAGGCTGGGCGGAGTCGATGTGCACGTCGGCGAACTGGCCGATCAGGGTCGGATTATCGCAGCGGAAGTTGACGATACGGTTGTTCTCGGTCCGCCCCTGCAACTCGCCCGGGTCTTTCTTCGAGTAGTCGGTAACCAGGATGCGCTGGATCGAACCGACCATTTGTCGGCTGATTTCGAACCCTTGCTGGTTCAGCCGGTGCTGCAGCGCGTTCAGGCGTTCCTTTTTCACCTCTTCCGGGGTGTCGTCCGCCAGGTCGGCCGCCGGGGTGCCCGGGCGCTGGCTATAGACGAAGGAGTAGGAGAAGTCGAAGCCGACGTCGGCGATCAGTTTCATGGTCTGCTCGAAGTCTTTTTCGGTCTCGCCGGGGAAACCGACGATGAAGTCCGAGCTGATGCAAATGCCCGGCACGGCGGCGCGCAGTTTGCGCAGCTTGGACTTGTACTCCAGCGCAGTGTGGTTGCGCTTCATGGCCGCCAGGATCCGGTCGGAACCGGATTGCACCGGCAAGTGCAGGTGCTTCACCAACTGCGGGACTTCGGCGTGGGCCTGGATCAGGCTGTCGGAGAATTCCAGCGGATGGGAGGTGGTGTAGCGGATGCGCTCGATGCCCTCGACCGCCGCGACCACGCGGATCAGTTCGGCCAGGTCGGCCAGGCGTCCGTCGTGGGTCTGGCCGCGATAGCCGTTGACGTTCTGCCCCAGCAGGGTGACTTCGCGTACGCCGTTTTCCGCCAGGTGGATGATTTCCGAGATCACGTCGTCGAACGGCCGGCTGACTTCCTCGCCGCGGGTGTAAGGCACCACGCAGAAGGTGCAGTACTTGCTGCAGCCTTCCATCACCGAGACATAGGCGCTCGGGCCATCGATGCGCGGCTCCGGCAGATGGTCGAACTTTTCGATCTCCGGGAACGAGACGTCGACCTGCGGCAGCTTGCTGACGCGGGCCGCATCGATCATTTCCGGCAGGCGGTGCAGGGTCTGCGGGCCGAAGACCACGTCGACGTAGGGGGCCCGGTCACGGATGGCCGCGCCTTCCTGGCTGGCCACGCAACCACCGACGGCAATGACCATCTCCGGGTTGGCCAGCTTCAACTCGCGCCAGCGGCCCAGCTGGGAGTACACCCGGTCCTGGGCCCGTTCGCGGATCGAGCAGGTGTTGAGCAGGATGACGTCCGCGTCTTCGGCGCGGGCAGTGACTTCCAGGGCCTGGTGTTCACCCAGCAGATCGACCATGCGCGAGCTGTCGTACTCGTTCATCTGGCAACCGTGGGTTTCTATGTAAAGCTTCTTGGCCATGGAGAGGGTCATCACGTGATTCGAAGAACCGCGCATTATAGGGAACATGGCCCACGGTTCCTACCGCTGCGCGTCCGGTGGCTGTGCTATAGTACGCGCCCTCTTTTATATCCCCCCGATGTGTTACCCGCCCACCATGACCAAACGCGAAGCTCCAATCTACAAGGTGATTTTCCTCAACCAGGGACAGGTGTTCGAAATGTACGCCAAGCAGATCTACCAGAGCGATCTGTGGGGCTTCCTGGAAGTGGAAGAGTTCGTCTTTGGCGAGCGCACGCAGGTGGTCGTCGACCCGAGCGAAGAGAAGCTCAAGGCCCAGTTCGAAGGTGTGGTGCGCAGCTTTGTACCGATGCATTCGATCGTGCGCATCGACGAGGTCGAGCGCCTGGGGACGCCGAAGATCAGCGAGGCCCGCGGCGTGAGCAATGTGATGCCGTTTCCGATGCCGATGCCGGAGAAGTAAGGGCGGTATCGAGCAGGGCGCCGCGCTCTATCGCGAGCCGGTTTTCAAGGCAGGGGTGAAAAGGGCGAACGCCCGTCGGCGCTCTGCAGTTCCATCAGGTACTTGCGGAAAATCTGCCCCAGCACCTGGGTGGCGACTTCCAGCTCGTCACGCCGCATGTGTTCGGCCACTTCGTCGGCTGTGTCCAGTGCATCCTCGGCGCCGTTGACCGCCGCCATCTTCAGCACGATATAGGCCTGAACGTTGTTGGCCGGCACGCCTTCACCGTGGAAGAACATGGTGCCGAGCTTGAACTGCGCTTGGGCGTGGCCCTGCAGCGAGGCCTTTTCAAAGTAGCTCAGGGCCTGATTGAGATCGCGCGGGGTGTTTTTACCTTCGTAGTAGAACTCGCCCAACTCGTATTGCGCTTGCGCATCCCCTTCGTCAGCGGCCTTCTGGCAGACCGCCAGGGCCTCGGACTGATCCTGTGACTGAGTATTGAGGGTGCAGCGACCCATCGCTGGGATCAACAACGAGTTGCCGCCTGCTTGTGCATCCGCGAGCAGGGGCTGAAGGAGCAACAGGCAGCCCAGTGCAAGGGCGCGGCCGGTGCGGTTCATGGGAATCGACTTACCTCTGAAGGGCGCGCGGACCCATCGAGGGATCCAATAAGCGCGCATTATGAAATAAGCAGGGCCAACCTTACAAAGTCTTTACTCGTTTTTCTGCTGCGCGGCCGCGATATCCGCCGCATTCGGCGCGGTTTCGAGGTGCGAGGTGGAAATACGGCGTAAAGCCGGCGTCAGCAAGTGCGGGACGCCGGTTTTGCGGGGAGGGTTACTTCAGGGCGGCGAACGCGCGTTCGGCTGCGTCCAGGGTCAGTTTCAGCTCGGTTTCGCCGTGGGCGATCGAGGTGAAGCCGGCTTCGAAGGCACTCGGGGCCAGATAGACGCCGCCTTCGAGCATCAGGTGGAAGAAGCGTTTGAACAGGTTAGCATCGCTGGCCATCACGTCGTCGAAGGTGACGATGTCATCGGCGCCGCTGAAGTACAGGCCGAACATGCCGCCCGCCTGGGTGGTCACGAACGGGATGCCCGCGGCGTCCGCGCGTTGCTGCAGGCCGTCGAGCAGGCGGCTGGTGTAGTCGCTCAGCTCGGCATGGAAGCCCGGACGGCTGATCAGGCGCAGGGTGGTCAGGCCGGCGGCCATGGCCAGCGGATTGCCCGACAGGGTGCCGGCCTGGTAGACCGGGCCCAGCGGGGCGATGTGTTCCATGATCTTGCGTTTGCCGCCGAAGCAGCCCACAGGCATGCCGCCGCCGATGATCTTGCCGAAGGTGGAGAGGTCCGGGGTCACGCCGTAGTGCGCCTGGGCACCGCCGAGGGCAACGCGGAAGCCGGTCATGACTTCGTCGAAAATCAGCACCACGCCGTGTTTGTCGCACAGGCTGCGCAGGCCTTCGAGGAAGCCCGGGGCCGGTGGCACGCAGTTCATGTTGCCGGCCACCGGCTCGACGATGATGCAGGCCACTTCCTGGCCGACCTCAGCGAGCATCTGCTCGACCGCGTCGATGTCGTTGAACGGCAGGGTCAGGGTGTGTTTGGCAAAGGCCGCCGGTACGCCGGCCGAGCTGGGCACGCCCTGGGTCAGGGCGCCGGAGCCAGCCTTGACCAGCAGGCTGTCGGAGTGGCCGTGGTAGCAGCCTTCGAACTTGATGATGCTGTCGCGGCCGGTGTAGCCACGGGCCAGGCGGATCGCGCTCATGGTCGCTTCGGTGCCCGAGCTGACCATGCGCACCATCTCCATGGACGGCACGATGGAGCAGACCAGGTCGGCCATCTCGGTTTCCATGGCGGTCGGGGCGCCGTAGGACAGGCCGTGCTCCAGCTGCTTGCGTACCGCGTCCAGCACGTCCGGATGGCTGTGGCCGAGGATCATCGGGCCCCAGGAGCCGACATAGTCCACATAGCGCTTGTCGTCTTCGTCAGTGACGTAGGCGCCTTCGGCGTGTTTGAAGAACAATGGCGTGCCACCCACGCTCTTGAACGCGCGCACGGGCGAGTTCACGCCACCGGGGATGTGCTTCTGGGCATTGGCAAACAGGGTTTCGGAACGAGACATGATCGGGCTCTCTGAAATCAGCGGTTAGAAGAGGGCGTTGAAGGCACGGGCGCGGCGGGTCACTTCCTGGGCGCTGTCGGCGCCGAACAGGCCATGGATCACCGCCAGCAGGTCGGCGCCATGGGCCACCAGCGGTGCGGCGTTCTCCAGGGTGATGCCGCCGATCGCGCAGATCGGCAGTTGCAGCCGGGAGCGGGCCTGGTCCAGCAGCTCCAGGCTGGCGGTCGGTGCGCCGGGCTTGGTGGTGGAATTGAAGAAGCGACCGAAGGCGACATAGCTGGCGCCTTCGTTGGCGGCCTGTTCGGCCAGCTCCAACCGGGCGTGGCAGGTCGAGCCGATGATCGCCTGGCGGCCGAGCAGGGCCCGGGCCGGGGTCAGCGGACCGTCGGTCTGGCCCAGGTGCACGCCGGCGCCGATGCGCGCGGCCAGCTCGGCGTCGTCGTTGATGATCAGCTGGGTCTTGTAGCGTTCGCACAAGCCTTGCAGGGCTTCGGCTTCGCGCAGGCGACGGGCCTCGTCGTCGCTCTTGTCGCGGTATTGCAGGAGGGTGACGCCACCTTCGAGCGCCGCCTCCACGTACTGCAAGAACTTGCCGGCCAACAGTTGGCTGTCGGTAATGGCATACAGACCACGTAGTTTCATCGAGCGGGCCTCATGGCTTACGAGCAGAAATCCAGCGGCAGGCGGCGCGGGACGAACTGGCCTTGGCCCAGTTGCTCGGCGTCGCGCAGGGTGCGCCAGGTGTAATCGAGGGCCGACTTCACGGCGCTGGCAAGGTGTTCGCCGTGGGCCAGGCGTCCGGCCAGGGCGCTGGCCAGGGTGCAACCGGAGCCGTGATAGCTGCCCGGCAGGCGCTGGCAGGTGTAGGTGTGGCGGCTGCCGTCGCGGCTGTACAGGCGATTGTGCACTTCATGCTCGTCGCCATGGCCGCCGGTGATCAGCAGGTGCTTGACGAACGGCAGGAGTTTTTCCGCACACTGGTCCGCGCTGCCTTCGGGCAATTCGGCAAGGATCCGCGCTTCCGGAAGATTAGGCGTGGCGATGGTGGCCAGGGGCAGCAGGCGTTCGCGCATGGCGTAGCCGACCTCGTCCTTGCCCAGGCGTCCGCCGCCGCCGGCCCGCAATACCGGATCGCAGACCATCGGCAGGTGCGGGTGCGCCTGCAGCAGTTCGACCACGGTGTCGACCATTTCCAGCGAGCCGAGCATGCCCAGCTTGACTGCCGCAACGGTGGAGTCGTTGAGCACGGCGTTGGCCTGGGCCAATACCCACTCGCGATCCAGCACGCGGAAGTCGCTGACGTTGACCGTGTCCTGCACGGTCAGCGCGGTCACCGCGGGAGCGGCATGGCAACCCTGGGCGAGCAGGGCTTCGATATCTGCCTGCAGGCCGGCGCCACCACTGGGGTCGTGGCCGGAGAGACAGAGGACAACGGGGCGAGAGCTGTAGATATTCATGGTGCGCGAGCTTACCACCAAACGTCTTTTTTGCACGGCTCCTCGCGTGTTGGCCGGGACCGGTTTTTCCACCTTGGCGACAACCTGACCGAAGCAACAGCTCTAGATCAATGGATAGCGCTGAAACGCCCGTTCTAGAGCCTTTAGACTAAAATTTTTCGTGGTGTTCATTGGCCACCAACGGCTATGCTAGAGTGGATCCAAACCAATAACAGGTAATGCCGGTTTTACGTCTACTCAAAGGGAAATGGGGGGCTCCTGACACAACCGGACAAGCCACGCTGGGGCTTTATGCGCTATTTGCTGATGTTGCTGTTGAGCTTGCCGATGCTGGTTGGCGCGGCCGAGTTCGACGAGTTCACCCGAAGCCTTCCCTTGGGCCGGGTGATGCAGGTATTCGAAGACGTGGGTGGTCAGGCAACGATCGCGGACGTCAGCGCACCGGCCATGGCCGGCAGCTTCAAGCGCCATGACCAGGACACCCTCAACGCCGGTTATTCCCGCTCGGCATTCTGGCTGAAGATCGACCTCAGCTACCGCCCCGCCAATCCCTCCATACGCCAGAGCTGGCTGCTGGAACTGGCCTATCCGCCGCTCGATCATCTGGACCTGTATGTGCCCGACGGAGCCGGTGGCTACCGCCTGGCCGAGCGCACCGGCGATGCCTTGCCGTTCGACAGCCGACAGATCCGCCAGAACAATTACCTGTTCGACCTGAGCTTTGCGCCCTACGAGCAAAAGACCCTGTTCCTGCGCCTGCAGAGCCAGGGCTCGGTCCAGGCGCCGATGACGCTCTGGTCCAGCACGGCCTACCTGGAAGCACAGCCGGTGCGCCTGTATGTGCTTGGCCTGATCTATGGCGTCTTGCTGGGGATGCTGGTCTACAACCTGTTCATCTACCTGAGCGTGCGCGACACCAGTTACCTCTATTACATCGTCTACATCGCCTCGTTCGGGCTGTATCAGCTGTCGGTGAACGGTGCCGCGGTGGAGTACTTCTGGCCGAACAACCCCTGGTGGGCCAACGCCGCGACGCCGTTTTTCATTGGTGCGGCGGCCTTGTTCGGCAGCCAGTTCGCCCGCAGCTTCCTGCAGACCGCCCGTCACAGCCGCTGGGTCGACCGCCTGCTGCTGGTGCTGATCCTGTGCAGCGCCGTGGTGGTGGTCCTGTCGCTGATGACCAGCTATGCCCTGGCGTTGCGCCTGGCCACGGCCCTGGCGCTGATCTTCACCGTGGTGATCTTCGCTTCCGGCATCGTCGCCTGGTGCCGCGGCATGCGGGTGGCGCGTTATTTCATCATCGCCTGGTCGGCGTTCCTGCTGGGCGGGATCGTCAATACCCTGATGGTGCTGGGCTATCTGCCCAATATGTTCCTGACCATGTATTCCAGCCAGATCGGTTCGGCCATCGAAGTGGCGCTGTTGTCGCTGGCCCTGGCCGACCGTATCAACTCGATGCGCGAGCAACAGGCGCAGACCCTGCTCGATGCCGGGCAGAAGCTCGAAGTGCTCAACCAGCAGCTGGCCCACAGCAACCGGCTCAAGGACGAATTCCTCGCCACCCTGACCCATGAACTGCGCACGCCAATGAACGGGGTGATCGGTTCCCTGGAACTGATGCAGACCGTCGATCTCGATCCGGAACTGGAGCAGTACCAGCAGACCGCCGCCAGTTCGGCGCGGGACATGATGCGCATGGTCAACGGGATCCTGACCCTGACCGAGTTGCAGGCCGGCAAGCTCAAGGCCCAGCGCGAGACGTTCAGCCTGCGCTCGATGCTCGATGCCTTGCACAGCCACCTGTGGGCCAATGCCTCGGCCAAGGGGTTGGGTTTCGATGTCGACCTGGCCGCCGGCTTGCCCGACCGGCTGTCGGGCGATCGCGGCAAGTTGAACCAGTGCCTGGAGTGCCTGCTGGATAACGCCATCAAGTTCACCCGGGTGGGCGGCCTGGTCCTGCGGGTGACCGGCAAGCCTGTGGCGGCAGGAAGGGTAGCGATGAGCTTCGCGGTGATCGACACCGGCATCGGTTTCGTCAATCTGGATGAGGCCTCGCTGTATCAGCGCTTCTTCCAGCTCGATGGTTCGATGACCCGTGAATATGGCGGGCTGGGTGTGGGGCTGGCGATCTGTCGGCAACTGGTGGAGCTGCTGGGCGGCCACCTGACCCACGAATCGGAGCCGGGGCGCGGCAGCTGTTTCCGCCTGGAGGTGACGTTCGACCTGGACGGCGCGCAGCCCCAGGCGATCCCGCCGGCTTCGCCGGTCCGCTGCGCCCGGCGCATGCCGCAGGATTGCAGCGTGCTGCTGGTGGACGACAACAGCATCAATCAGTTGGTGATCCGCGGCATGTTGCTCAAGCTGGGGTATCAGGTGCGCACCGCCGAGAACGCCCGCGGGGCGCTGGCGTTGTTGCGCCGGGAGTCGGTGGATGCGCTGCTGCTCGATTGCCAGATCGAGCGGGCCGAGGCACTCAAGCTCTACGATCAGGTCCACGGCCTGCCGGGTTGCGCCAGGTTGCCAGTGCTGCTGGTGTCGGCCGCAGCACAGGGGCTGGAGGCTGAGCGCCGTCTGCTGGAGCACCTGTCCAGGCCGGTGAAATTCGAGGAGTTGCAAAGCGTTCTGGCGCGTCGTGTGCTCGCCCCGGAGCAGGGTGAAAGCGCCGGCATTTAGGCGGGTATGCCACTTTGTTCGCCGGGGAGGGGGTGCTTAACTGAGGTTCTGGCACACCCCTGAAGGAGCCCCGACATGAACCTGCACCAGTTCGCCGAGACCCACGAAGTCACCAATCAGCCCCCTTCCCTGGACGGTACCAACCTCTATCGAATCGATCTGCCGTTGCAGGAATGGGCGCGGCGTTTCGGTGCCGGATGGGCCGAATCGCGGATCGACGCCTATGGTGCCCTGGCCGGCGGGCCGCTGATGGAAGCAGGGTTCCTGGCCAACCAGAACAAGCCGGTGTTCACCAGCCATGACCGTTACGGTCATCGCCTCGACCTGGTGGAGTTTCACCCGGCGTATCACCAACTGATGCGCACCGCCATCGAACACGGCCTGACGTCGTTGCCCTGGGCTCATCCCCAGGATGGAGCGCATGTCGCCCGCGCCGCCATGAGTTACCTGCACAGCCAGGCCGAGGCCGGCAGCGGTTGCCCGCTGACCATGACCTTTGCCTGTGTCCCGGCGCTGAAGTTGCAGGCGGATCTCGCCGAACAGTGGCTGCCCAAGGTGCTGGCCACCGAATATGACCCACGCAATGTCGGTATGGCCCATAAGGCGGGCGTGACCATCGGCATGGCGATGACCGAGAAGCAGGGCGGTACCGATGTGCGGGCCAATACCACCCGTGCCTACCCGGTGGGCGCCACCGGGCCGGGGCAGGCCTATGAACTGGTGGGCCACAAATGGTTCTGTTCGGCGCCGATGTGCGATGCCTTCCTGACCCTGGCCCAGACCGACAAAGGCCTGACCTGCTTCCTGCTGCCGCGGCACCGCCCGGACGACAGTCGCAATCAGTTCTATATCCAGCGCCTGAAAAACAAGCTCGGCAATTGCTCCAACGCGTCCAGCGAAGTGGAGTTCCGTGGCGCCCTGGCGTGGATGATCGGCGAGGAAGGGCGCGGTGTACCGACCATCATCGAGATGGTCGCCATGACCCGCTTCGACTGCATGGTCGGCTCCAGCTCCCTGATGCGCCAGGCCCTGACCCAGGCCAGCCACCACTGCGCCCATCGGACGGTGGGCGGCCGGGTGCTCGGCGAGCAGCCGCTGATGCAGAACGTGCTGGCCGACCTGGCGCTGGAAAGCGAGGCGGCGCTGGCCTTGAGCCTGCGCATGGGCCGGGCGCTGGACCATCAGGACGACCCGCAGGAGGTGCTGTTCTCGCGGCTGGTGACAGCGGTGGGCAAATACTGGATCTGCAAGCGGGCCCCGGCGATGATCAACGAGGCTGCGGAGTGCATGGGCGGCGCGGGGTATGTCGAGGAGAGCATCCTGCCGCGGCTGTATCGCGAAGCCCCGGTCAACTCGACCTGGGAAGGCTCCGGCAACGTGCAGTGCCTGGACGTGCTGCGGGCCTTGTCGAAGGAGCCGGGGGTGCTCGACGCGCTGTTCGCCGAGCTGGGCGATGGCCATGGCGACAAGCGTCTGGCCGAGCATATCGCCCGCCTGAAAGATGCCTTCCGGGACACCGACGACATTCAGTACCGCGCCCGCCAGCTGACCGAAGACATCGCCTTGGGACTGCAGGCCAAGCTGTTGCTGGAGGCCGGCAACGCGGCGGTCAGCGATGCTTTTATTGTCAGTCGCCTGGGTTCGGCAGGAAGGGTCTACGGCACCTTGCAGCGGGGCCTGGAGGTGGAGGCGATTGTCGCGCGTTCCACGCCGACAGGTTTCTGACCAAGGGGCAGGCTCATTCCTGGCGGATATTCCGTTGTTCCCGTGAGCCGGTGTTGCAGGCAAGATGAACGCCTGCAAGATCAGAACACAGGATGCTTACCGTGACCGAAGCTTTTATTGTCGTTCAAACCGCCGAGCAAGCCGTGGACCGGCTTGCCGCTTTGCATGAGCGGGCCACCACGGCGCTGAGCCAGGCGCTCAAGCGTTACCTCAAGGATCGTGTCGAGCCGGACGCCGAGCAGCGCGCCCTGTTCCGCTACCCGGAGTTGCGCCTGACCTATCACTGCCAGGGCGAGGTCCCACAGACCACCCGCGCTTACGCCAAGGTCCAGTTGCCGGGCACCTACAGCGTCACCGTCACGCAGCCCGCGGCCTTCCGCAAATACCTGCTGGAACAGCTGGTGCCACTGATGCACGACTTCACCGTGACCGTGGAAGTGGGTGTCAGCGAGCAGAACATCCCGTATCCCTATGTGGTCGAGCAGGGCGATGAGCTGGCCGGCTCCGGTGTCACCGCCGCGGTGCTGGCGCGGGTGTTCCCCAGCACCGACCTGTCCGCCGCCACCGACGGCATCGCCGACGGCCTGTACGATTGGGAAAATACCGATCCCTTGCCCCTGGCGCTGTTCGATGCCGCGCGGGTGGACTTCTCCCTGCGCCGCCTGGTGCATTACACCGGCAGCGACTGGCGCCATGTGCAGCCATGGATCCTGCTGACCAACTACCACCGCTATGTCGACCAGTTCATCACCCATGGCCTTGAGCAACTGCGCAGCGATCCGCGCTTTGTGCGCATGGTCCTGCCGGGCAACGTGATCATCGAGAAGGGTATGGACCACGGCGAAGCCTCGGCGATCGCCGCAGGAGTGGTGTGGCACCGTTACCAGATGCCGGCTTATCACCTGCTGGCCAGCGACGGCCATGGCGTGACCCTGGTGAACATCGGTGTCGGCCCGTCCAACGCGAAGAACATCACCGACCACCTGGCAGTATTGCGTCCGCATTGCTGGCTGATGATCGGCCACTGCGGCGGCCTGCGGCAGTCGCAGACCATCGGCGACTACGTGCTGGCCCACGCCTACATGCGTCGCGACGGCATTCTCGATCGGGTGGTGCCGCCGAACATTCCGATCCCGGCCCTGGCCGAAGTGCAGCTGGCGCTGCAGCAGGCCGCCGCCAACGTGACCGGGGAGAAGGGCGACGACCTGAAAAAACGCCTGCGCACTGGCACCGTGCTGACTTACGACGACCGCAACTGGGAGCTGCGCTGGGCCCAGGAGCGGCCGCTGATCAACCTGTCCCGCGCGGTGGCGGTGGACATGGAAAGCGGCACCATCGCCGCCCAGGGTTATCGCCTGCGGGTGCCGTACGGCACCTTGCTCTGCGTGTCGGACAAGCCGCTGCACAGCGAAATCAAGCTGCCGGGTTCGGCCAACGCGTTTTATGAGCGCGCGGTCAGCCAGCACCTGAAGATCGGCATCGCCGCGGTGGACCTGCTGCGTACCGAGCTCAATTCGCTGCACTCGCGCAAACTGCGCAGCTTCGACGAACCGCCGTTCCGCTGATCGCGGGATGGTCATTTGACGGTCAGGCCACTAGCATGAGCGGTCCTGACCGTTAGATGTTCCTTTCGCCATGTCTCGTCCTCCTCGTCCCGCTTCCCGCCATCCTGGCGCGAAGCGTCCTTCGTCTTCCGCGCCGCGTCGTGTGGCGAAAGCGCCACCGGCCGAACCGAAGCTGATCCTGTTCAACAAACCCTTCGATGTGCTGACCCAGTTCAGCGACGGCGAAGGGCGGGCGACCCTCAAGGATTTCATCGCGATCCCCGGCATCTACCCGGCCGGCCGCCTGGACCGCGACAGCGAAGGTCTGTTGCTGCTGACCAACGATGGCCAGTTGCAGGCGCGCATCGCCGACCCCAAGCACAAACTGGCCAAGACCTACTGGGTGCAGGTGGAGGGAGAGCCCACGATCGAACAATTGCAGCGTCTGCGTGATGGTGTGGAATTGAATGACGGCATGACCCTGCCGGCCCAGGCCCGGCAGCTGGAAGAGCCAGAGCTGTGGCCGCGCAACCCGCCAGTGCGCTTTCGCAAGAGCGTGCCCACCAGCTGGCTGGAGTTGATCATTCGTGAGGGGCGCAACCGCCAGGTGCGGCGCATGACCGCCGCGGTGGGCTTGCCGACCCTGCGTCTGGTGCGGGTGAGGATCGGCGACTGGACGATCGATGGGCTCGATCAGGGCCAGTGGAAGGAAGTGCCGGCGCGCTTATAAGGCGCCGGACTCGATCAGGCCGATCACCACGCTCTTGATGATGAACGCGGCCACGCCCAGGCCGAGGACGAAGAACAGAATGAACGAGCCGAAACGCCCGGCCTTGGACTTCTTCGCCAGATCCCAGACGATGAAGGCCATGAAAATGATCAGGATGGTCACAAGGCCAGTCATCATCCACTCTTCGAATACTGCAGGATCCATTGAACATCTCCAGCGCGGGCAAGGCTAAAAGGCGGGGGCGAGTATACGCCAAGGGCGCGCGGCGCGGCATTGACCCAGGTGCGCTTCGTCGTCACAGGCCGCCTTACCTGTAGGAACCGATCAGTTGCGCAGGTGAGTCAGCGGCAATTCGGTGCTGTTGAGCACCTGGTTGAGCACGAAGCTGGAGCGCACGCTGGTCACGCCTTCGATGCGGGTCAGGTGGCCGAGCAGCAGCTTCTGGTAGTGATCCATGTCCGGCACCACCACCTTGAGCTGGTAGTCGGCGTCCATTCCGGTCACCAGGCTGCATTCGAGGACTTGCGGCAGGCTGCGGATCGCCGCCTCGAAGTTCTCGAAACGTTCGGGGGTGTGACGGTCCATGCCGATCAGCACATAGGCGGTCAGGCTCAGGCCGAGCATTTTGCGGTCCAGCAGGGCGACCTGGCGGGAAATGTAGCCGTCGTCTTCCAGTTGCTTGACCCGACGCGAGCACGGCGAAGGCGACAGGCCGATGCGTTCGGCCAGTTCCTGGTTGGAGATGCGGGCGTCGCGCTGCAGTTCCGCCAAAATGCTGAGGTCGTATCGGTCAAGTTTGCTCATGGATCGGGCCTTTTTCGTAACTATTGCGCGATATTATCTGTCTAGGGTTAAAAATTGCGCAAGTGATGTTTGATTGAGCAATCTTAGCAATCATTTGTCGGCGCGCCAGGCCTATTCTTATCACCAGAATCACTGCCCGGACATAGAGTCCACTGCGGCCCGCCGAATCAGGCCTGCCGCGGCCGCCAATCCCACAGGGTTGAGCCGGCCCCCGGGCTGCACACTGTCCAGAAGACGGCGTGAGGTGAGCCGGCGTCATAAGCGTCGAGCACGGACGAAATTCCAAAGGGGGGCCGACGGGTCCCCCTTTTTTATTGCCTGCGCGAAAGGCGGGAAATATCCCCGTGGGGCGTTCAATAAATAAGTGTCGCGACTGATAACCTGTGGCAGAACCGGCCTGGGCTTTTCCAGTCTTAATTTACAGGCCCCCATCCGCAGTGAGGAATAGCATGAAATCGCGCATCTGGCGTTTGGCAGGTGTTGGTTTGCTGTGTGTGTGCGTCAGTGCGCCACTGCTCGCCGAGGACCGCAATGACGGCCGTGGCTGGTCCAACGGCGGCCAGCGCGGTGATGACGGGTATCCGGGCAACAGCCAGGGGCGAGGCGAAGGCCATCAATCGCACCAGCAGAATGAAATCATTCGCGGCGACAACAGCCAGCAGTTCGAGCGCAACGTCCAGAACGGGCGCTGGCAGAACCACGGGCCGAACGATCAGGGGCGTCCGGCACAACCGTCCGCCAACCTGCCGATCCAGGGCCGTCCCGATACCGTTCGCCAGACCCAGGAACCGCGCCAGGGCTATTACCAGGACATCCCCCGGCGTAACGACTACAACCCGTACTGGCAGGCCGGCGGCCCCGGTTCACGTCACGACGATCACCGCTGGCCGGGCCGTCCGGACGGGCGTGGCAACGGCTGGGGGCCAGGTCCGCAATATCGGCCGGGCTATGTGATCGATCGCTTCCCGGACCACCATTACCGCGTGCCGTATCGCGGCCAGGACTATTTCTTCTCCGGTGGCTACTGGTACCGCCCGCAGGGGCCGCGTTATGTGGTGGTGCGCCCGCCCTACGGGATTCGCGTGACCTACCTGCCGGACTATGCGCGGGAGGTGTGGATCGGCAGCGCGCTGTTCTTCCTGGCCGCGGGCGCCTATTACAGCTACGAGGCCAGTACCCAGCAATACGTGGTGGTCGAGCCGCCCGTGGCCAGCCCGCCACCGCAGCAGGCCGGCAATGATTACAACGTGCTGGCGTACCCGGTCAGGGGGCAGAGCCCGCAGCAGATCAATCAGGACCGCTATGACTGTTATCGCTGGGGGGGGCAGCAGAGCGGCTTCGACCCGGCGAACATGACTTATCCACCGGCGCCGGAGGTCGTCCAGACCTACCGCCAGGCCCAGGGCAGTTGCCTGAGCTCGCGCGGTTATCAAGTGACTTACTGAGCCCGGGCGGCCAATACCACTTCTTGTGGGTCGGCGTGCACCAGCACCTCGGCCTTCGGGTAGACCGCCTGAATCGCCTCGGCGGCCTGGTCGGTGAGGCCGTGGGCCACTGACAGGGTCAGTTCCCCCGGCAGTTCCAGATGCAGTTGCACGAACCAGCGGCTGCCGGAAATCCGCGTGCGCAAGTCATGGGCGCCGAGGACCCCGGGAACGCTGCACGCCAGTTCCAGCATGTGCTGGCTGACCTCGGGCGGCAGCTCCTCATCCATCAGCACCGCCACGCTTTCGCGGGCGATCTGGATCGCGCTCCACAGGATATAGACGGCGATCGCCAGGCCGAACCAGGCGTCCAGTTGCTGCCAGCCGAAACTGGCCAGCAGCAGCGCCAGCAGGATGCTGCCGTTGAGCAGCAGGTCGGAGCGATAGTGCAGCGAGTCGGCGCGCACCGCGGTGGAGCCGGTTTCGCGGATCACCCGGTACTGCACCATCAGCAGCGCCATGGTCAGCACCAGCGACAGCAGCATCACGCCGATACCGACCCAGGGCGCGCCCAGGGGTTCCGGGTTCTGCAGGCGTTCGATGGCCTGCACCCCGATCAGCACCGCGCTCACGGCGATGAACAGCGCCTGGGCCATGCCCGACAGCGACTCGGCCTTGCCGTGGCCGTAGCGGTGATCGTCGTCGGCCGGGCGCAGGGCGTAATGCACTGCCAGCAGGTTGAGGAACGACGCGGCGCCATCGAGCAGCGAATCGGTCAGGCCGGCCAGCAGGCTGACCGAGCCGCTCAGCCACCAGGCGATGGCTTTGGCCACGATCAGGATACTGGCCACCGCCAGTGAGGCGCGGGTCGCCAGGCGCAACAGGCGCGCGTGTTCCGGGCTACTGCTCATACAAGGCTGGTTCCTTCAGAAAGCGCGAGGGTCAGGCGGCTGGCTGCAGACCGTACAAGGCTAGTTGCTGCACGTTGCCCTTGTGCTGGATCAGGCGCGGGTCGTCCAGGGGGAAGCTGCGGCCCAGCTCGCTTTCGAGAATAGCCTGCAACTTGTGGTTATCGACCTGGCCGTCGGCGCCTATGGCTTGCCGCAGTTTCTGTGGATCGACCTGGGCGGTCTTGCCCGGCTCCAGGTAGATGGCGCCGGTGGCGAAGTCGATGCCGAAGGCGATCAGCCCCGGAATCACATAGAACAGCAGGCCCACGGCGTCGAGCACGGCCACCACCGGGTCGATCTTGCCGTCGATCTGGCCGCGCCGGTCGGGGAAGAAGATCGAACCGCAGGCGGTGAGCTGAGTCAGCAGGGTGGCAACCAGGACGCCGCCGATGATGCGGGAGGGAGTGCGCATGTGAATCTCCTGAGCAGACACGAAAGAGCAAGGATGAAGCGTTGTCGGTCCCTATTCAGACCGTGATTAACGCCGGGCAGTTCGCCGTTATACTCGCGCCTCTGTTTGGGAGCCAGTATGAATTCTTTGCCAATTGATGAAGTTTTACCCGCCCTGCGTGAAGCCCTGGCGACACGCCATGAGGCTGTGCTCGAAGCACCGCCCGGCGCCGGTAAGACCACCCGCGTGCCTTTGGCCCTGTTGAACGAACCCTGGCTGGCCGGACAACGCATTCTCATACTCGAACCCCGGCGCCTGGCGGCGCGGGCGGCGGCCGAACGGCTGGCCAGCGAGCTGGGGGAGAAGGTCGGCGAAACCGTGGGCTACCGGATCCGCCTCGACAGCAAGGTCGGCCCGAACACCCGGATCGAGGTGGTCACCGAGGGCATTCTGACCCGCCGCCTGCAGGACGACCCGGCGCTGGAAGGCGTCGGCCTGCTGATCTTCGACGAATTCCACGAACGCAGTCTCGATGCCGATCTGGCCCTGGCCCTGAGCCTGAACGGTCGTGATCTGTTCCGCGACGAGCAGCCGCTGAAAATCCTCCTGATGTCGGCGACCCTGGAGGGCGAACGCCTGGCCGGGCTGCTGGACGATGCGCCGATCCTGCGCAGCCAGGGCCGAATGTTCCCGGTCGATGTGCGTTGGGGGCGGCCTTTCCAGCCGGGCGAGTTCATCGAGCCGCGGCTGGTGCAGACCCTTCTTGAGGCGCTGAACGATGAAAGCGGCAGCGTCCTGGTGTTCCTGCCGGGGCAGGCGGAGATCCGCCGGGTGCATCAGCAATTGGCCGATGCCCTGGGCGAGCGCTCGGATATTCTGCTCTGCCCGCTGCATGGCGAGCTGGACCTGGCGGCGCAGCGCGCGGCCATCGAGCCAGCGCCCGTTGGCAAGCGCAAGGTGGTGCTGGCCACGAACATTGCCGAGACCAGCCTGACCATCGACGGTGTGCGAGTGGTGGTCGACGCCGGGCTGGCGCGGGTGCCGCGCTTCGATCCGGGCAGCGGCATGACCCGTCTCGACACCCAGCGTATCTCCCGGGCCAGCGCCACCCAGCGCGCCGGCCGGGCCGGGCGCCTGGAGCCGGGGGTGTGCTATCGCCTGTGGTCCCAGGACCAGCACGAGCAACTGGCGGCCTACGGCAGCGCGGAGATTCTCCAGGCCGACCTGGCGGGCCTGGCCCTGCAGCTGGCGCGCTGGGGCGTGGCGCCGGCGCAGCTGGTGTGGCTGGATGTGCCGCCCAGCGCGGCCTATGCCCAGGCCCAGGACCTGCTCGAACGCCTCGGCGCCCTGATGGCCCAGGCCGGCGAGGACTGGAAGCTGACACCCCACGGCCAGGCCATGGCCGAGTTGCCGGCGCATCCGCGCATTGCCCACCTGCTGCTGCGCGGCCAAGCCCTGGGGCTGGCGAACATGGCCTGCGACGTCGCCGCCTTGCTCGGCGAGCGCGACATCCTGCGGGGCGGCGGTGCCGACCTGCACAGTCGCCTGGTGCTGCTGTCTGGCGAAGAACGCGCGGCCCGCGGCGCGCAGGGTGGGGTGCAGCGCGCTCGCCAGCTGGCTCGGCAGTACCGCGGTTATCTGCGCGGGCAGCCCGGTGAGGCGGTGGCGGACCCGGACCATCCGCGCTGGCTGGGCGCCTTGCTGGCGTTGGCCTATCCGGACCGGGTCGCCCAGCAACGCCGCCCCGGCGGCGCCGAGTACCGGCTGGCCAACGGCCGGGCGGCGCTGTTCAGCGAGACCGACAGCTTGATGAAACAGCCCTGGCTGGTGGTCGCCGACCTGGGCAGCCGCCAGGGACAGCGCGAAGAACGCATCTATCTGGCAGCGGATTTCGACCCGGCGCTGTTCGACTCGGTCCTGGCCGAGCAGGTACGCAGTGTCGACCAACTGGATTGGGACGAGCGCGAAGGCGTGTTGCGTGCCGAGCGTCAGCGCAAGGTGGGCGAACTGGTGCTCAGCCGCGAACCGTTGACCGGGCTGGACGAGGCGGCGCGTAGCCAGGCCCTGGTCAACCTGGTGCGGCGCAAGGGCCTGGAAATGTTGCCCTGGACCCCGGAGCTGCGCCAGTGGCAGGCCCGGGTGGCCCTGTTGCGCCAGCTCGATCTGCAGGCCAAGGGCGAAAGCGAGTGGCCGGATGTCAGTGACGCGGCCTTGCTCAAGGGCCTGGAAAACTGGCTGCTGCCGTACCTGGGCAAGGTGTCGCGGCTCAGTCACTTCGCCAACCTGGAACTGGCCGGCATTGTCCACAACCTGCTGCCCTGGCCGCTGCCACAATGCCTGGACGAGCTGGCGCCGCACCATTTGACGGTGCCGTCCGGCTCGTCGATCCGCCTCGATTACAGCGAACAGCCGCCGATTCTTGCGGTGCGTCTGCAGGAGCTGTTCGGCCTCGCCGAAACGCCACGGATCGCCGGCGGCCGGCAAGTGGTCAAGCTGCACCTGCTGTCCCCGGCGCGGCGCCCGGTGCAGGTCACCCAGGACTTGGCGAACTTCTGGCGCAGTACCTACGCCGAGGTGAAGAAGGACCTCAAGGGCCGTTACCCGAAACATTACTGGCCGGATGACCCGCTGGTAGCCGAAGCCACGGCCCGGGCCAAGCCGCGCAAGTAACCCTGGGCCACGGTTACAGCGCGGCAGGCAGCAGGAAACGGGCGATCAGCGGCAGGTGGTCGGAGATGCGCAGGGTGTCGTCCTGCCGGACCTGGGCCTGGACCCGCTTGATCCGCGGGCTGTGGAACAGGTAGTCGACGGTGCGGTCCGGGCCGTCAAGGGCCGGGTCGTTGGGGTAGTGGGTCAGCCACAGGGCGCGGTCGATGCCGCTGGCCTCGTTGTTGGTGGGGATCATCGGGTACTTGTCCCAGAGCGTGTGCAGCGCGCTGTCGGCGAGGTAGGGCGCGCGCTGTTCGGGGGCGAGCCGCTGGTACTGTCCCAGGGGCAGCAGGTTGAAGTCGCCGCCGATCAGCCAGGGCGTACCCCGGGCCTCGAAACGGTCCAGCACCTTGGTCACTGCGTTCACCTGGGCCTGCAGTGCTTCAGGGTGTCGTGTCGCGCGGTCCAGGTGGGTGTTGAGCACGGCCACCTGCCCGCCGTCGCTCAGGGGCAGGTAGCTCACCAGCACGGCGTTTTTCGGCTGGAACTGGCGGCTCACCAGATTGGCCGCAGGCACCGGCAATTGCAGGCGTTCGGCGTGGTCGATGCGCAGGCGGCTCAGGGTCGCCAGTTGCCGGCCGACGCTGCCGAAGATATGCGGGGAGGGGACGAAGTCGGCCTTCCAGTCGAAAGCCTGGGTGCTGCAGGGGTAGAGGTCGGCCAGGCGTTCCTGCAGTAGCTTGAGCTGGTCCTGGTAGTCGCTGGCCTTGGCGCCGTCGTCCAGTTCCTGCAGCAGCAGGATGTCCGGCTGCTCGTCGCGAATCACCCGGGCCACTTCGTCCAGGCTGAACGCCATGTCTTCCCGGGTCGGGCGCTCGTCCGGCCCCTGGGCCTGGTCGTTCCAGAACACATAGCGCTTGCCCGCCAGGTACTGCACGTTCCAGGTCATCACCTTCAGCGCCTGGCCGGGGACGAGGCTGGGCGCCTTGCCGGTGCAGGCGACCGGCAGCGACTCCTTGGGGGCTGGGCGCCAGGTCAGGCTGTAGACCATGGCGGACAACAGGCCCGCGCTGATCAGCAGGCCCAGGAGGATGGAGCGCAATAGTCGGGGCATCGGCTCGGCTTATGGCGTTGCGGGATGGAGCCCGAGCATAACCGAGAGCAGGGCCGCCACCCAAGAGGTAGAGCGGTCGGCCCCGGGGGATCAGTCGTTGGCGGGGGCATCGCCGATCA
The DNA here is from genome assembly GCF_050280705.1 of Pseudomonas sp. NPDC089530. Classification (NCBI taxonomy): domain Bacteria; kingdom Pseudomonadati; phylum Pseudomonadota; class Gammaproteobacteria; order Pseudomonadales; family Pseudomonadaceae; genus Pseudomonas; species Pseudomonas sp. NPDC089530. The sequence goes on from NZ_JBNNVU010000044.1 coordinate 38,497, forward strand.
GCATGAACAGGCGGAACACCACCACGCTGGTGAACAACTGCAGGAAGCTGTGGGCGCTTTCGATCAGCAGCGACAGCAGCGGGCTGGGGTCGGGGTAGGCGGCCATGCTGGCGCCCTTGAGCAGCCACAGCGGGGCCATCACCGCCAGGATGCACACCAGGATCCGCAGGAAGTGCCCGCGGGTCAGGCGGAAGCTTTCGCGGATCGCGGCCAAAGGTTGCAGGCCCCGGAGCACCAGCAGGTATTCGGCGAAGGCCAGGGTCACCATCAGCCACAGGCCGGGCAGGAAATACAGCGACAGGCCCAGCAGGATCAGCAGGGTGTTGATGGCGGTCAGCAGGGCGAAGCGCGGCCACAGGCTCACGGCCGCGGCCAGCAGGTCGCGGGCCATGGGCGATTCGCCGCGGCTGCGGGCGTCGAGGAACAGGATCAGCACCCCGGTGTACAGCGGGTAGATCAGCAGGCCGACGACCACGCTGTAGCCGGGAAAGGCCTCGGGGCCCAGCGAGCTGTCCACGGCTTGCTGCAGCAGCGCTTCGAGGACCACCAGCGGCAGGCACAGCTGGACGATACGCCCCAGGTTGCGCTGGCAGAAGTACAGGGAGTCGCGCAGAACGGTTAACGGATTCATCAATGGTTATCGCAGATCGAAAAAGCGGTTGGACACTTTAACCGATGCAGCCCCGGGGCGAGCAAACGTAAACGTTAGGTAAAGGCCATTGAAAGCCCGCGCGGCAGCCCCATTACTGGTTGCACCTTGTGCATGACGGCAAGGCCCCGTTTTTTACCGGCAATCTAAAGAGGTCGCCATGAACAGCGAAGAGCAAACCCTGATCGATGGACTGTTTTCACGGTTGCAGCAAGCCGAGAAGGATTCAGCCCCGCGCGACGCCCAGGCGGAGACGCGGATCAAGGAGCATCTGGCCCGGCAGCCTGGCGCCGGGTATTTCATGACCCAGGCGATCCTGGTGCAAGAGGCCGCGCTCAAGAGCCTCGACGAGCAGAACAAACAACTCGCCCAGCAGGTCCAGCAACTGCAGGCCGAACTGCAACAGGCCAAGGCCCAGGCCGCGGCACCGGCGCCCAGCGGCGGCGGGTTCCTTTCGAGCATCTTTGGCGGCGCGTCCCGCGATCCGCAGCCGGCGCCGACCCAAAGCGCTCCGGTGTCGTCCGGCGGTGGCTGGCGCGAACCGGCACGCCCGGCGTTCAACCCGCAGCCGCAGCAGAACTTCGGCGCTGCGCCACCGAATTACCCACCACAGGGTTATCCCCAGCAGAACTATGCCGCGCCACAACAGGCGGCAGGCAGCAGCTTTCTCGGCGGCGCGTTGAAGACCGCGGCCGGCGTGGCCGGTGGCGTGATGCTGGCCCAGGGCCTGAGCAGCTTGTTCCACGGCAACCAGCAGCCGCAGGAAATCGTCGAGGTGATCAAGGAAGAACCGGCGCCGGCCAGCGATAACAGCGGCGGCTGGGGCAACGACGAGCAGCGCGTGGCCAACAACGATTCCTGGGGCAACAACGACCAGGGCGGCTTCAGCGATGCCGACTACGGCAGCGACGACAGTTCGTTCTTTTCCGACGACGATTCCTTCGTCTGACCCGCCATCGGTCCGGAACGCCTGGGCGTCCCGGACCGATTATTCGCGGAACCTTCCTTCTGGCTGGCATACTGGGCGACTTTTCAGGGTTTGAGCCCCGGCCCAGTTCGCGCGCGTGAGCGCCATGAGGATGAGCGGTGAAAAAAATCGCTGTGTTCGCCGATGTCCAGAATCTCTATTACACCGTGCGTCAGGTCTATGGCTGTCACTTCAACTATGCCGCCCTGTGGGCCGATATCAGCAAGCAGGGGCAGATAGTCGAAGCCTATGCCTATGCCATCGACCGGGGTGACAGCAAGCAGCAGCAGTTCCAGCAGATCCTGCGCAACCTGGGCTTCACGGTAAAACTCAAACCCTATATCCAGCGCAGCGACGGCTCGGCCAAGGGCGACTGGGACGTTGGCATCACCATTGACATCATGGATGCCGCCGCCCATGTCGACGAAGTGGTGCTGGCCTCGGGCGACGGCGATTTCGACCTGTTGCTCGAACGGATCATCAGCAAGCACGGCGTCGAAGCGGTGGCTTACGGCGTGCCGGGGCTGACCGCCAATTCGCTGATCCGCGCCGCCACGCGCTATGTGCCGATCGAAGGCGCGCTATTGCTCAAAAACTGAGCTGACTATTTTTTGTACGGAGCTGGACAGGTTTGGAACGCATCGCCGTCATCGACTTTGAAACCACCGGGATCGCCCCGAGCAGCAGTTGCCGGGCCACGGAAATCGCCGTGGTGATTCTCGAACAGGGGCGCATCGTCGAGCGTTACCAGAGCCTGATGAATGCCGGCGTGCGGGTGCCGGCCTTTATCGAGCAGTTGACCGGCATCAGCAACGCCATGCTGCGCGGCGCGCCGCCGGCCGAGCAGGTGATGAACGAGGTCAACGAGTTCGTCGGCACCACGCCGCTGCTGGCGCACAACGCCGCGTTCGACCAGAAGTTCTGGGATTTCGAGCTGGGTCGGATCAAGCGCACCCGCCTGCAGAACTTCGCCTGTTCCCTATTGCTGGCCCGGCGCCTGATGCCGGCGGCGCCCAATCACAAGCTCGGCACCCTCACCACCTTCGCCAGCCTGCCCCATACCGGCCAGGCTCACCGGGCCATGGCCGATGCGGAAATGGCCGCCAACCTCACCGCGCATCTGTTGCAGGAACTGCGGCAGAAACACGGGGTGCGGGAGCTGTCCCACGACTTTTTGTGCAAGCTGCAGAAAGTGCCGGCGGCCAAGATCGGCGAACACCTCAAGCGCCAGCGCGGCGTCTGACCCCTCAATCCTTGTAGCCGCTGCCGAGCCTTGGCGAGGCTGCGATAAGGCTCGAAGAGCCTTCCGGGGGCCTCAAGAGCGCGTCTCCTGCGGAGCCGATCGCAGCCTCGCCAGGGCTCGGCAGCGGCTACAGGGCGGTGGTTGGTTTATTTGCCGTTGCTTTCCAGGTGTCCCAGCGGTACGCGCTGTTCGATGGCGCTGGAGAGCACGATCGAGGTCTTGCTGAAACCGAACTGGGCGACGCGGTTGATCAGCTCCTCCAGTTCCGTCATCGAGCCGACGGCGGCGCGCATGATCACGCACGGATCGCCGGTGACCCGGTGGCATTCGGTCAGTTGCGGGATCCGGCTCAATTCGTCGTAGACCTTCAGGTTGCCGTGCTGGGCCATGCGCAACTCGATCACGCACTGGATCGGTAGCCCGAGCTTGGCCAGGTCGACCTTGGCCTGGTAGCCGGTGATGACCCCGCTGGCTTCCAGCTTGGTCACCCGTTCGGCCACGGCCGGGGCGGAGAGATTCACTTTGCGCGCCAGTTCGGCGTAGCTCGCCCGGCCGTTTTCCAGCAGGGCGGCGAGGAGCATGCGGTCATATTTGTCCATGGCGAGGCTTCCAAACGCAGCGACTTTCGAAAGTATGGTTTATAGCCAGAATCTCCGTGTATTGAAAAGTGTACCGATGCTTTAAACAGGTTTTGTAACTTAAGTTCCGGCTGCCGGCTTTCTAAAATATCGCTCTCCCTTGCCTGTCTCCGAGCCTTGCCCATGTCTGGCCTCCGCCGTTTTCCCTTGCCGTTGATTGCCGCTTTTTTTGCGTTGTACGTGATCTGGGGGTCGACCTACCTGGTGATCCGCATCGGGGTCGAGTACTGGCCGCCGCTGATGCTCGGCGGCATCCGTTTCGTCATCGCCGGTAGCCTGATGTATGGCTTCCTGCGCTGGCGCGGGGTGCCGGCGCCGACCTGGGCGCAATGGCGGGCGGCGGGGATGATCGGCATCCTGCTGCTGAGCTGCGGCAATGGCGCGGTCACCGTCGCCGAACACATGGGCGTGGCGTCCGGAGTGGCGGCGCTGGCGGTGGCCACGGTGCCGCTGTTCACCCTGCTGTGCGGTTATTTCTGGGGCGCGCGCAACACCCGCCTGGAATGGGCCGGGATCGCCCTCGGGCTGATCGGCATCGCCATGCTCAACCTCGGTTCCAACCTGCAGGCGAGCCCGACGGGCGCGGCCCTGTTGGTGTTCGCGGCGGCGGCCTGGGCCTTCGGTTCGGTGTGGAGCAAACACTTGCCGTTGCCCCAGGGGGCGATGGCCAGCGCCGCCGAAATGCTGGTGGGCGGCGTGGTGCTGCTGATTGGCAGCTGGCTGAGTGGCGAGCGGCTGGTGGAGGTCCCGCCCCTGGAAGGATGGGCGGCCCTGGCCTACCTGACGGCCTTCGGTTCGATCATCGCTTTCAATGCCTACATGTACCTGCTCAAGCATGTGCGTCCGGCGGCGGCCACCAGTTACGCCTACGTCAATCCGGCGGTGGCAGTGCTGCTGGGGATCGTGTTCGTCGGCGAGACCATTGGCCTGGAAGAGGCCATGGCGATGGTGGTGATCATCAGTGCCGTGGTGCTGATCGGCCTGCCGCAATGGCAAAAGCCGAAAGTGAAGGTCATGGCGGAGGAAACGACCGCCTGAGGCAGGCGGTCGCGGTTTTCAACAATACGGGGCGAACGCGGCGCGTTCGCCCGGGATATCAGTTGCAGGCGCCGTCGTCGCGCCAGACCTTGCCGCTGCCTTCGCCGCCGGTGTAGGCCGGGTTGCCCGGCTCGTTGCCCTGGGTCCACCAGCGCGCGGTATAGAAGTGGCCGTTGTGGCTGACCTTGTTACCGGTCACGTAGGCGTTCCTGGCGTTCCACGGCCCCTGGCACAGGCCGGGTTGCCCGCCGCCGTCGGCGCTGACCTTCACGCTGTGCTCGCTGAGCACGCTGCGATGACCGTTGCTCAGCTCGAGGCTGAAACGGTAACGGGTGTCCTTGGCGTTCTTCGGTGCGATGAACGTCAGCTGCGGGCCCTTGGCCTGGAAACTCAGGCTCGGGCTGACGCTCCAGCGGTACTCCAGGGGCAGCCCCGCCGGATCGCTGGAGCCCGAGGCATCGAGCCGCACCTGCTCACCGGCCTTGGCCTGGGAGACGCCGTTGATGTTCGCCACCGGCGGTTCGACCGGCGTGTCGCCGTCGCATGGGCCCAGGTCTTTCCAGACCTTGCCGCTGCCGTCGGCGCCGGTGAAGGCCGGGTTGCCGGGCTCGCTGCCCTGGACCCACCAGCGGGCCATGTACTGGCGGCCCTTGTGCTGCACTTCGTTTTTCTCCGTGTAGACCTTGCCGGCCTCCCATGGGGCTTTGCAGCTGGTCGCGTTGCCGTTGGCCTTGACCAGCACTTCATGGCTGGCGCTGCTGCTCTGCTTGCCGTTGCTCAGCTTCAGGTCGAAGCGATAGCGGGTGTCGCTGGCCAGCTCGGGGGCGATAAAGCTCAGGCGCGGACCGTCCAGGGCGAAGTCCAGGGCCGGCGTGGCTTCCCAGGCGAAGTCCAGGGCATGGCCTTGCGGGTCGCTGGAGGCCGAGGCATCCAGCACCACCTGCTGGCCGGCTTCGGCCTCGGTCTTGCCGCTGATCTTCGCCACGGGCGGCAGGACGTTCTCCACGGGTTTGAGCGAGGCCGACTTGACCTCGTTGTCGGCACTGAATTCGCCGTCGGCGAGCAAGGTCCACGGGCCGTCCGGCCCGGCGCCACCATACACCTGGTAAGCCTTGATATTGCCGCTCAGGCCCTGGTCCTGGCGCGGCAGGTAGTGCAACTGGGAGAAGCTGCTCTCGCTGCCCAGGTCGATCACCAACTGGTGGGGATAGCCGGCGCCAGCGGCGGAGGCCCAGAAGGTCTTGGGATTGCCGTCGATGATATTGCTGCCCGGCGAGCCGGCCAGGGTGCTGCTGGCCGAGTGGATGCGCCAGCTGCGAGGCAGTGACTTGCCGCGGGCATCGGCCAGGTGCAGTTCGGCGATGCTGGCGTTTTCCTTGCCATCCACCGAGGAGTTGGCCACCAGGCGGACGTAGCGAGCCTTGACGGTTTCGTTCAGGAGGGCGAAGGCATGACCCTCGACCACCATATCGGTCACGGTCTTGTTCTTTTCCGCGCGCACGGCCAGATACCAACGGCCGGGCTGCGGGTCGTTGACCCCCAGTGCCACGCCGTTGTTCTCCAGCGAGCGGTAGTCATAGTCGTCGACACTTGGCTGGGCGCCACGCTTGAGCAGCAACTGGACCTTGCCTGCCGGCTCGTTCAGCGGACCGTGAGTCACGCTGAATGCCAGGCGCTGGGTACCGGGCTTCACATCCAGAGGGAAGTAGCGCAGTTCGCCCTTGGCCAGGTTGACGGACTGTTGCAACAGCTGGGTGCCTTGCTCGTCGGCCAGGGGCACCACGGCCGGTGCGTAAGCCGAGATCTTCGCCGCGTTTTCGCGCCAGACCCGGGCCATGTTCGCGGTTTGCGCGTCGCCCAGCGGCACTCCGCGGCTGTCATTGACATCGGGGTTGGAGTAGTACGGCACATGGTTGCCGCAGAGGATGGTGCCGACCCGGCCGTTGTTGTAGCCGAAGCGATAGCTCTTGCCGTCCGAGCAGTGGCTGCCGCCGATGTTGTGCCCCAGTTCATGGCGGAATGCGACCGCGCTGTTGATGTAGTTGATCGAGTAGCGCCCATTGACGTAGGCCCAGCCGATGGCGGTGTCCTCGCCCGGGATGCCGCGCACGAAGCTGGTGACCAGATCCGGGCTGTACTGTTTGATGCCCTCGGCGAACAGGGTGCTGATCTGGGCCAGCGAGCCCGTGGTGATCGGCATGTCCTCGCGCACCACCTGGGTGCCGACCAGGCGTACGCGCACGCCCTGGATCAGCGACTGTTTCACCGCTCGGTTGATCGCCACGACCTGGGCCAGGGCATAGGCTTCAGCGTCGCCGACGAACGCCGCGGATCGATCCGAGAAGCCTGCCAGCAGGTCGATGACAATCTCGCCCGCGGCGTTGCGATCGAGCTGGTAGCTGCGCTGGCCTGCAGCCGATTCGAGCAGGTTGGAAATGGCCTGCTGCGGGGCTTCCAGAGCGTCCGGAGCGTGGGCGGGACGGTTGGGGCCGTCGAAGCGCAGCAGCGTCTGCTGGCCATCGGCGCTACCGCGGATCATCGCGTTGGCTTGCGGCAACAGGGCAATGAAGCTGCCGTCGGGACGGCTGGCGACAATCATTTCGTCCTCGGCCTGCTGGCTGCGGCTGAGGTTCAGGCTTTTGCCGACCAGGACCTTGAGGTCCTTGTAGTCGTCGCCCTGGGCCGGCGCGACAGGGCCGATGCTCAGGCCGGTTTCCTGGCGCAGGCGTTCGGTGCCGGCTTCGGCTGCACTGCGAGCGCCCGAAGCGACAGCGTTGAGGTTGATGAAATGTCCGCTCAGGGCGTTCTGATTTTGCGTGGCAGGGGGCGACGAAGGGGCTGGCTGGGCCAGCAGGTCGCCGCTCAATGGCAGCAACAGCGCTGCGGTGAGGCCGGCGCAGTAAAGGCGGTGGGCGCGAGAAAGCGCGGTCAATCTGAAGCTGGGCATAACCTTTCCTGAAACAGCGCAGCCGTATCCCTGCCGATCAGGATCGACAAGGTGGATGCGCAGGTAAGTGATGAATGAGAAGGTGTGCCGGCGGCGAAATCATAGGCGGTGGGTCATTGCTCTGTACATCGAGCGGGCGGATTTTCGTACCCGTACGAGGCGCCGTGAATTCGGGACCCGCAGCCTTTTTTCGCGCCCGTGGGAGCGGCCCGTCCGGCCGGATGAAAGGCTGCTGTCCGAGGAGAAAGCCGGGCAAATTAGGGTAAACTGCCGCGCATTGCACACCAGCGCTGACCTTTTCCCTACGGTATCCCCATGACATTCGCCACTCTCGGCCTGATCGAACCCTTGCTGCGCGCCCTCGAAACGCTTGGCTACCAGACCCCGACCCCGGTGCAGGCGCAAGCCATTCCCGCGGTGCTGGGCGGTCGCGACCTGATGGCCGCCGCGCAGACCGGCACCGGCAAGACCGCCGGCTTCGCCTTGCCGCTGCTGCAACTGCTGACCATGGAAGGGCCGAAGGTCGCGGCCAACTCGGTGCGGGCGTTGATCCTGGTGCCGACCCGCGAACTGGCCGAGCAGGTGCACGAAGCGGTGCGCCAGTACGCTGCGAACCTGCCATTGCGCACTTATGCGGTGTACGGCGGCGTCAGCATCAACCCGCAGATGATGAAGCTGCGCGGCCCAGGCGCTGATGGAAGCGCCGCAGGTGACGGTGATCCACACCGGCGGCCAGCTC